>JBJMQJ010000294.1:0-7245 GCA_045802765.1 Myxococcales bacterium | reverse complement strand
TCTGCAAGGAGATTGCCCGCGCGCTCAAAGGGCGCATCGACGTGGAGTCGGAGCCCGGACGCGGCTCCACGTTCACGGTGCGGTTCCCGGCGGAAGCGTAGGCGCCGGGACATGAGAGTTCGGGGTACGCCGGCAAAGTCGCCCACTGCATCAGCTTGCGCCGTACGAACGTCTTCCTGAAGGCCAACACGCGTTAAGGTGGAGGGGCATGGGCGAGCTGGCGCACATCCTGGTCGTGGACGACGACCTGGCCTCTCGGGGGCTCATGGCGCAGATCCTCGCGGAGGATAGCCATCAGGTAACCGTCGCCAGCGACGGCGCGGAGGCGTTGAAGCTCCTGCGCGACGAGCAGCAGCGCGGCGGCGAGGGATTCGACGCGGTGGTGAGCGACATCCGCATGGTGGAGGCGGACGGTCTGGAGGTGCTCGACTGGGTGGTGAAGAACGCCGTGGAGACCCCCGTCCTGCTCGTCACCGCGTTCGGCAACGTGGACGGCGCCGTCGACGCCATCCGGCGCGGCGCCTACGACTACATCTCCAAACCGTACGACGTGAACGCCATCAAGCTGGTGGTCGACCGCGCGCTCCGCCACCGGCGGCTGAGCGCGGAGAACCGGCGGCTCAAGCGCGAGATCCGCGAGAAATACGCGCTGCAGAACGTGGTGGGACGCAGCGAGGCGATGCTGCAGGTCTACAAGACCGCGGCCCGCGTCGCCTCGACCGACGCGACGGTCCTGGTGGTCGGCGAGTCCGGCACGGGCAAGGAGCTGGTGGCGCGCGCGATCCACGGCGCCTCCCGCCGCGCGCACGGGCCGTTCATCGCCGTCGACTGCGGGGCAATCGCGGAGGGCGTCCTGGAGAGCGAGCTGTTCGGCCACGCCCGCGGCAGCTTCACCGGCGCGACGGGCGCGCGGCGCGGCCTGTTCGAGGAGGCGAGCGGCGGGACGCTCTTTCTCGACGAGATTGGCGACATCGGGCAGCGCATCCAGGGCCAGCTCCTGCGCGTCGTGCAGGAAGGCGAGATCCGCCGCGTCGGCGAGTCGTCCGCCGTGAAGGTGGACACGCGGGTGGTGGCGGCGACCAACAAGGACCTGGCCGCGGAAGTCAAGGTCGGCAGGTTTCGCGAGGACCTCTTCTACCGGCTGAACGTCGTCACCATCCGGCTGCCGCCGTTGCGGGAGCGTCCGGAGGACGTCCCGCTGCTGGCCGAGCATTTCGCGGCGCGCCACGCCGGGGCCCGCGGCGCGAACATCACCAACGAGGCTCGCGAGGCGATGGTGGCCTACGGCTGGCCAGGCAACGTCCGCGAGTTGGAAAACGCCGTCGCGCGCGCGCTGGCCCTCAATCCGGGGGGGACCATCCTGCCGGAGGACCTGCCCGAGCCGGTGCGCGAGCAATGGCGAAAGGCGCGCGGGCTGCCCGAGCGCGTCCCGACGCCGCCCCAGGTCGCGGTGCTGCCGCCACCGGCCGCCCCGGATCCGCTGCTCGCCGACCGCCCCACGCTCGACGAGCTGAACCGGCGGTACGCGGAGCGGATCCTGCGCGATCTGGGCGGAAACAAGACCCGTGCCGCGGAGGCCCTCGGCATCGACCGCAAGACGCTCGCACGCCTGGTCGGACCGGAGGAATGACAGTTCGTCACCCGGTTGGGAAAATATGACGGCCCCTGCCGTCGGATCCTCGACGGCGTGCTGGAAATTCGGGCGCCGTGCGCCGTGACGCGCATACACCGTTCCCAATCATTTCGCACGGTTGAGAGCACCGTGAAGAATTGGCCGGCCGCGTGCATCCAAGGTGTATCCAGCGTGGGCAGCAGCGCTCGCGTCGGAGGGACGGAAGATGCGCAGCCAGGCGAAGCAGGTAGGGCAGGACAGGGCCAGCCGGATCGAGCTCATCGGCCGCGTACAAATGGCGTACGAGCACCTCAAGGACACCATGCAGCGGTATCACGACGACTCGCCTCGGGCCCGCGCCGCCATCGCCGCGGCGCGCCGGCGGCTGTCGCTGTTGAACCGGGCGCTCGCCATGCTGGCGCTCGAGGTCGCGCAGCAGCCCGCCTAACCTTGGTGCAGGAACCGCGCCCACCGCTCTGGACGCGACGGGAGCCACACCGGAGCTATGCCGGGAACCCGGCTACGGCCTGGGCCAGCGTCTCCAGCGAGCTGAACGGCGTGTGCGGGACGCGGTTCTCGACGCACCAGCGGTGCAGGTAGCTCCCTTCGCGTGCCCAGATGGAATCGGCCGAGCTGGCCAGGCAGCGGTCCGCGAACCCGTCTCCCGCTCCAATCACGTGGCGTGCGCCGGTTTTCCGCGCCTGCGCCACCGCGACGCGCTTGCACGAACCGCAGGCGGTGCAGCCCAGCTCTCGCGCCGCGTCCTGCGTAGGGAAGCGCACCTTCAAGCCGCCGGGGCCGAAGAGGCCTTCGTTGGCGACGATGCGAACGTGGGAGCGCAGCGCCGGTGCCAGATTCGCGGCGAGGACGGCTTCGATGTACTGGCGCAGCCCTCCCGAGGCGAGGAAGAACGGCGCGCCGCGATCCCGGCACGCCGCGACCAGCTCCGGGAATCCGGGGCGCAACCTCGCGCTCGCCGCGGCGAACGCGCGCACTTCCTCCTCGGACGCGACCACGTCGGCGTAGATGGCTTCGATGATCCCGCGCGTGTCCAGCTCGCCGCGCCTGAAGCGCGCGCTCTCCGCCTCCCAATGCTCGACGCCGCCGAAGCGCTTGCTGATCTCGTCGCCGATGTCGAGCAGCGTGGCGGTGCCGTCGAAGTCGCACACGACGGCAACCGGGGTCGGCACTTCAGGGTGCATAACCGGACCGGCGCGATTGTCGCAAGAACGAAGTGCGAGACGCGGCCCCGGATCGCAGCTCCCACGGTGAGGTAGACTTCCCTTCGTGGAACGCGAGGCGGAGTCGTGATCGACGCGAAGGGCGCCGCCGCCCCCGGTGGGCCGCGCACCGACGCCGAGCTGTTCGCGGAAGCGGCGCGGCGGGCCGCGGCGCGCCAGCCGTTCGCCTTGTGCACCGTCGTTGCGACCAATCGATCGGTTCCGCGCGACGCCGGCGCGAAGATGCTCGTCGCGCCGGACGGGTCGATCTGCGGCACCGTCGGAGGCGGGCCGCTCGAAGGGAGCGTGCTGTTCGAAGCGCTGCAGCTCTTGCGTGGCCGCGGCGCGTCGGGCATCCGTCGCTTCGCGCTGACTACCGCCGGCGACGCCGCCGAGCCGCTCCCTGCGGTGCCCGCGGCGGGCGAGGATCTGGGCATGAAGTGCGGGGGCGAGGTGAGCGTCTTCGTCGACGTGGTGCGCCCGGCCGCGAGAGTCGTTCTCTACGGGGCGGGCCACGTCGGCGAGCGCGTCGCGAACATGGCCGCCGAGGCAGGCCTCGGCACGGTCGTGGTGGACGACCGCCCCGACTTTGCCCGCCGCGACCGATTCCCGCGCGCCGCGGAGGTCCGTTGCGCCGATCTGGAGAAGGAGCCGCTCGGAGGTCTCTCTCCGGGTCCGGAGGATTTCGTGGTGATCGTCACCCGGTGCCACGCGCTGGACGAGGCGGTGCTCGAGGCGGCCCTGCGCACGCCGGCGCGCTACGTGGGGCTGATCGGCAGCCGGCGCAAGATCGCGGTGATCCTCCGGTCGATCGCGCGCCGGCTGGAGCGCGATCCGCGCGCCGACCCGCGGCTCCACGCGCCCATCGGGCTCAAGCTGGGCGACAAGTCTCCCGGGGAGATCGCCATCTCCATCCTGGCGGAGGTGCTGCTGGTGAAGAGCGCCGGCGAGCTGGCCCACAACCGTCTCGCCCCGAAGCAAGGTTTCGCATCGGAAACGACGCACGACGAGCGCGCCCTTCCCGTCACCCAGCCGCCGGCCGCCAGCCGCTCTTGACGAACTGCACATGCGTTCACTAGGGTGCTCGGATGCCCCAGGAGAGCGCTTCCGCCCAGCAGCTGGTCGCGCAGGAACGCACCGCGGTGCGCACGTACGCGCTGAAGAGCGCGCAGCCGCGGCGCGGGGTGGTCGATTTCGACGCCGAGCTGAACGACGAGCAGCGCGCGGTCGCGCTGTGTCCGCAGGGACCGACGCTGGTGATCGCGGGAGCCGGATCGGGCAAGACCCGGACGCTCACCTACCGCGTCGCTCGCCTGATCGAGGAAGGCGTCGCCCCGGATCGCATCCTGCTGCTCACCTTCACCAACAAGGCGGCGCGGGAGATGATGGCGCGCGTCGCCGCGCTGTGCCGCATCGACGGCCGCAAGCTCACCGGCGGCACCTTCCACCATGTCGCGCACGGGCTGCTGCGCGACCACGGCGGGCGGCTCGGGTACGGCGAGCGCTTCGGCCTCCTCGACCGCGAGGACGCGAAGGAGTTGATGGCCAGCGCCACTGCCGACCTCGGCTTGGGAGTCGGCCAGCGGCGCTTCCCGCGCGCCGACGTGCTCGTCGACCTCTACTCCACCGCGGTGAACACGCAGCGGCCCATCGCGGAGGTGCTGGCGCGCGAGCGGCCGCAGTTCGGCGCGCTGGAGGAGGACATCCTCCGGGTCGCGCGCCGCTTCGCCGAGCGCAAGGCGCGGATGAACGCGATGGACTTCGACGACCTCCTGATGAACTGGAAGCGGCTGCTCGTCGAGGTGCCGCAGGCGTGCGAGGCGCTGCAGCGCAAGTTCGACGCGATCCTGGTCGACGAGTACCAGGATACGAATCTATTGCAGGGCGAGATCGTCGACCGGATGGCGGCGCTGCACCGCAACGCGCTGGTCGTCGGAGACGACGCGCAGAGCATCTACTCCTTCCGCGGCGCCCACTTCGAGAACATCCTCGCCTTTCCCCAGCGTTACCCGGACTGCCGTCAGTTCAAGCTGACGGTGAACTACCGGAGCACGCCGCAGATCCTGGCGCTCGCGAACTGCTCCATCGCGTGCAACGCGCGCCAGTTCCCCAAGCAGCTGTCCGCCTGCCGCGAGGACGGCGTGCTGCCGGCGCTGGTCCCGCTGCGTGACGTGCACCAGCAGGCCGAATTCGTCGCGCAGCGCATCCTGGAGCTGCGCGAGGAGGGCATCCCGCTGCGCGAGACGGCGGTCCTCTACCGCGCGCACCACCACGCGATGGAGCTGCAGATGGAGCTGGCGCGGCGCGGGATCCCGTTCTACGTGCGTGCTGGAGTGCGCTTCTTCGAGCAAGCGCACATCAAGGACGTGCTCGCGCATCTGCGCTTCGTGCAGAATCCGCTCGACGAGCTTTCGTTCAAGCGGGTGGTGAAGCTCGCGCCGGGGATCGGGGCGGCGAGCGCCGACGCGCTGTGGTCGCAACTTCAGATTCGGGCGGGGCAGGGCGGCGATCCGCGCCTGGAGCTGTCGCGCGGGGAGTTGGACCAGCTCGTCCCACCGAAGGCGCGGCCGGGCCTTTCGAAGCTGCGGAGCGCGCTCGGCCAGCTCTCCGCGCCTTCGATGCGCTCCCAGCCCTCGGAGATGGTGCGGTTCGTGCTCGACGAAGCCGGTTACCGCGAAGCGCTGAAGATCCGCTACTCGAACTTCGAGGCGCGCGAGGACGACGTCCGCCAGCTCGCCGACTACGCGCTCCAGGCCGAGTCGCTCGAGCAGCTCCTCGGCGACCTCTCCTTGCTCGACTCGCTGGAGGGAGAGGACGTGATCGAGGGATCGGATCCGGACGAGCGGCTGGTCCTCTCCAGCGTTCACCAGGCGAAGGGGCTCGAGTGGCGCGCGGTGTTCCTCGTCTGGCTCGCCGACGGCCGGTTCCCGAGCGCGCCTGCGCTCAAGGACGAGGGTGGCGAGGAAGAGGAGCGGCGCCTCTTCTACGTGGCAGTGACGCGCGCCCGGGACGAGCTGTACCTCTGTCATCCGCTGATGCACGAGGAGCGCGACCGGGCGCGGGTGCTGATGAAGCCGAGCCGCTTCCTCGACGAGCTGCCGACGCGGCCGCACCCGCCGTACGAAAAGTGGGCGATCGAAGTGGAGAGCGCACCTCCGCGTCTGACGGAGTAGCGCGCCTTACCTCGGCGATCGCAGGGCAGCGGCCTCGGTCTGGGTCGCGGCTCGCGCGCGTGCTAGCGTCGACGGGTGCAAGCCGCCATTCCGACGGCCCGCGCGAGCGATGCGCCCAGGCAGGGCATCGGCACGTTTTTTCGCAACATCCTCGACTTCATCTACGAGCGCGGCTGCAAGACGGAGGTGCTCGAGCGCGTCTCTTCGCGCACGCGCGAGCTGTGCGAGAAGCCGCCGGGCTGGTTCAGCTGGGTGGCTTCGGTGCACATCGACGAGCTGGAGGCCGCCTTCCTCGCCGTCGCGGGCCGCGAGGCGACGGTCGAGCTCGGCCGCGTCTGCTCGCAGAACCTGGGCACCACGGTGGTGCGCCCGGTCCTCCGCATGGCCTTCCTGCTGCTCGGGCAGACCCCCGCCGTGGTGTTCGAGAACCTGGACCGCTTCTTCGCGCTCGTCACCCGCGGGATCACCTTCTCGTACACCGCGGAGTCGCCCCGCTCCGGAGCGGTGCTGGCGCGCTTCGACGGGCCGGACACTCCCGAGGCCGCCTACCACGTCCTGCAAGGCTCGCTGCAGTTCATCTTCGAGCTGTGCGGCGTGAGCGGCGAAGTGGCTTCCGGCGAGGTGGCGGAGTCCGGCCCCGCAGGTGCGAGCGTTCGCTACCGGGTGCGGTGGTAGCCGCCCGGCGCGACGGGGTTTTCTTGCGCCCGACCCTCCGCGCACCGTAGCATCGGACAACACCTCGAGCCTGCGGAAATGGCGGAAAAACCCATCCTCCTCGGAATCGACCTCGGCACGACGAACACGTGCGTTGCGTACGTGCGCAACAAGATTGCCAAGGTGGTGCCGAGCGACAAGGGCGCGCTCATCCTCCCCAGCGTCGTCGCGATCTCCGAGAAGGGCGAGATGCTGGTCGGCAACGTCGCCAAGGACCAGATGGTGGTGAACCCGCGCAACACCATCTACGGGGCCAAGCGCCTGATCGGGCGCAAGTACAACTCCAAGGTCGTGCAGGACATCAAGCTCTACTTCACCTACGAGATCGTCGAAGGGTCCGAAGGCGAGGCCGCCGTCGCGCTGGCCGGCAAGGTGTACTCGCTGCCGCAGATCAGCGCGTTCGTGCTGCAGCACTGCAAGCGCGTCGCCGAGGCGACGCTCGGCCAGGAGATCAAGGAAGCGGTGATCTCGGTGCCCGCCTACTACAACGACAACCAACGCCAGGCGGTGAAGGAAGCGGGGCGGC
>JBJMQJ010000293.1:0-10271 GCA_045802765.1 Myxococcales bacterium | reverse complement strand
CTCCCCGAGCACCTACGCGGAACCATCCGAGACGGAAGAGGTGCAGGATGCGCCGCGGAAGGTCGTCGTCCGAGTCTCGCGCAAGAAGCAGCCCTGACCCTCAGCTTCGTTTCGCGCGAGGGTGGGCGTCCTCGTAGATCTGCACCAGGCGTTCCGAGGAAACGTGCGTGTAACGCTGGGTGGTGGAGAGGGAGGCGTGGCCGAGCAGCTCTTGGATGCCGCGGAGATCGGCGCCCATGTCGAGGAGGTGAGTGGCGAAGCTGTGGCGCAGCGCGTGCGGATGCACGTGCCGCTGCGTCCCGCAGATGAGCGCGTAGCGGGCGAGGTGCCGGGCCACGCTGCGGGTGGTGAGCCGGCCGCCGCGCCGGTTGAGGAATAGCGCCGGTCCGCTTCCCAGCTCGTTCCTGCGCGCGAGCCACGCTAGAAGCGCTGCGCGCGCCTTCGCCACCAGCGGGACGACGCGTTCCTTGCCGCCCTTCCCGCGGACGCGCACCGCCGTGGCGCCGTCGATCAGATCCGGCAGGTCGAGCCCGACGAGCTCCGAGACGCGCAGCCCTGCCCCGTAGAGCAGCTCGAGCGCGCAGCGATCGCGCAACCCCGCCGGGGTGCGCGCATTCGGCGTCTCGATCAAGGCAAACACGTCGTCCACCGAGACCACGTTCGGGAGCGTGCGCCGCCGCCTGGGCGAGACGAGCCGCCGGGCCGGGCTGTCCGCGAGGTGCCCCATCCGGACGCGGTGCTCGTAGTACGCGCGCAAGCTGGCCTGCTTGCGCGCGAGCGTGGCGGGCTGGTTAGCGCCGAAACGCGCAGCCAGGAAACCGCGCAGGTCGTCGCGGTCGGCGCCATCGAGCGACTTGCCCGACTCGGTCAACCACGCCGCGAGCTGCCGCAGGTCGGACAGGTACGCCCGCCGCGTGTGAGGCGAGGCGCGCGCGATCCGCTCCAGGTGCTCGGCGAACTCCGTCAGCTCCGGTGGGTCCACGGCGGGCATCCTGCCGCAGCGCACGCCCGGATCAACTTCACGGAACGTCCAGCAGGTACACGCCGGCCTGGCCTGCCCCGCCCATCGCCGCGTACACGAGGCGCCGGCCGGAAGCGTCCGCGAAGCGCGAGCTCGGATCGACCTCCGTGGCGACGGTCTTCACCGCTCCGTCGGCCGGCGGCGATCCGGCCGCGTCCAGAACGGCCAGATCGACGGCGCGCGCGGCGCCGCGGTGCGGCTGCTGCACCAGGACGCGCGCCGCATCGTCCGACAGATCGAAGCCGGCAACGTTGGCCGCGAGCAGCTGCGGAGGAGCCGAACCGTCCGCCGGAGCGCGGAACAGCGAGCAGCTGCGGGCGCCACCCGCGCACCGCGCTTTCCAGAACAGACGGCGGCCGTCCGGCGTGAGCTGATAGCCGTACACCCCGTCGTCGACCCTTCGCGGCGGAACCGAACCGTCGAGCGGCGCCGTCCACAGCTCGATCTTGAAGTCGCCCTTCTGCGGCGCCTGCACGAGGTACAATAGACGCCCGCCCTGGACGGTGAAGCTCTGCACGCGCTGCGCGAGCTCGCGCGGGGAGCTCCCGGGCGGCGCCGCGGTCAGGGCGCCCGCCCGGGCCCGACCGTCGTAGCGCGCGAGGAACACGAGGTCGCCGCCCTGGGCGAAGCGGAACTCGCTGACGCGGTCGCCGAGCGGCTCGGCCGCGCCGCCCGAGCGCGGCAGGCGCGACAGGGCGCCGAACGCCTCCCCGGGTTGCCGGTCCGTCGAGAGCAGCGCGACGTACCGCTCCGATACGGCGAACGACGTCGCGCGGCCGATCTCGCGCGGCCGCCCCTCGAACCCCTCGACCGCCGTCAGCGGCCGGTCGCCGCCCTTCGCGCCGGGGGGACCCAGGACGAAGAGCGACCCGTCCGCGGCGAAGGAGAAATCGGAGCTGCCCTTCGCCACCTCGCGCACGCGGCCGGTGCGCACGTCGATCAAGTCCACGCGACCGCCCGCGCCGCCAGGGCCACGCCCGGCCAGGCGATCGCCGCCGGGCGCCCACGCGAAGGTCTGCATCCCGTCGAGCGCCACGGACGGCGCGGCTGGCTCCTTCGAGGCGTCGAGCATCGTCAGCCGGCCGCCGGCGACGAAGGCGAGCAAAGATCCCGAAGGCGCCCAGGCCATCGCCGAGACTCCGTCGGCAACCTTGCGCGGCGCGCCGCCGGAAGCAGCCAGCCACAGCTCACCTTCGCCGGCCCGGAACCGCCACCGCGCCAGGAAGGCGAGCCACTCGCCGCCGGGAGAGAACGCGCGAGCGGCGGGGAGCGTCGGGACGCCTCCACCGACGCGGTCCGCCGCTGGGTCGCCGGAAGTCGACGCGAGCACGAGGTCTCCCACGAGCAGATCGTCCGGCACGCCGCGATCGTCGGGGTGCGACGCGCCCTGGAGAAAGGCGGCCATCCGGCCGCCGGGCGCCACCATCACGTCGCGCGCCAGGCCCGAGGCGACCCGCCTTCCTTGCGGTCCACTCTTCGTGCACCCGGCCAACACCGCGCCTGCGACCGCGACCGCCACGAGAACGGCCGCGCGCCGCGGCTGCGTCGCGATCGATGGGTCCCCTCCGCGTCTCGATGCGTCCGCTCCGCGGCTGCTCACCGCGGGACCTCGCCTGGAGCCGCCGGTGCGCCGATGTCGGACCGCTCCGGTACCGTGCGAATCGGTGGAGAAGGCGTCCGCGCCGGGCGGAGAGGAGGCTCGGGGGCCAGAGCGACGGAATTGGTCCGTGCCCAGTCCGCCAGGTCCCGCCGGGCGCGCGCGAGCAAGCGCGCTTTCCGCTCGTGCTTGCGATGGCGTTCCTCGAGCGGTGGAAAGAGCGCGAAGACGACGTTCGTGGGCTGATACGCGTAGTCCTGCGGGTGCGCCTCGCCGGTCACATGTCGCAGAAGCGCGCCCATCGCGGTGGTGCCCGGCGGAGGCGCGAAGCGCTCGCCACGCAGCCGCGCCAGCACGCGCCGCGCGGCGATGTGGCCGGAGGCGGCGCTCTCGACGTACCCCTCGACGCCGGTGATCTGACCCGCGCAGAACACGTGAGGCCGGGCGCGCAGGCTGCCGTCCGGAGCCAGCGCCCGAGGCGCGTCGAGGAAGGTGTTCCGGTGCACCTGTCCGAGCCGGATCCACTCGGCGTCCCGCAGCCCCGGGATGCACGCGGAGAAGATCCGCTTCTGCTCCGGCCAGGTGAGCCGCGTCTGGAATCCGACCAGGTTCCACGCCGTCCCGGCGCGATCCTCGCGGCGCAGCTGCACCACCGCATGTGGGCGCCGCCCCGTGCGCGGATCGACGAGGCCGACCGGCTTCATCGGTCCGAATGCGAGCACGTCGCGCCCGCGGGCCGCCATCACCTCGATGGGCAGGCAACCCTCGAAGTAGCGCGGCTCCTCGAAGGCGTGCGGCTCGACTTTCTCTCCGGCGAGGAGCTCGCCGACGAACCGCTCGTACTCCTCGCGCGAAAGCGGCAGGTTCAGGTAGTCGTCGCCTCCGCCCTTCCCGTAGCGCGATTGCCGGAACGCGACCGCCTGGTCGACCGAGTCCCCGGCGACGATGGGCGCGATCGCGTCGTAGAACGCCAGCGCGGAATCGCCGACCGCCTCCGCCAGCGATCTGGCGAGGGCCTCGCCGGTGAGCGGACCGGTGGCGACGATGCAGAGCTCGCCCGGGAGCGCCGTCGCCTCCTCTGCTCGCACCTCGATTTCGCGGTGCCGCGCGATCCGTCGCGTGAGCGCCTCGCTGAACGCGACGCGATCGACGGCGAGCGCATCGCCGGCGGGCACGCGGGCGCGGTCCGCCTCCTCCAGCACCGCCGAACCCAGCCGGCGCAGCTCCTCGTGCAGCAGGCCGATCGCGTTCTCCGGATTGTCGGACCGGAGCGAATTCGAGCAGACGAGCTCGGCGAGGGCGTCCGACTTGTGCG
Organism: Myxococcales bacterium; assembly: GCA_045802765.1. Lineage (GTDB taxonomy): Bacteria > Myxococcota > Myxococcia > Myxococcales > 40CM-4-68-19 > VBKO01. Next base: position 6,338 of record JBJMQJ010000293.1, on the reverse strand, counting down.
CCGGGGAGCGACGGACCGGCTTCTGCTCCACCAGCCGGACGCGCACACCGGCCTGCGCGAGGAAGAGCGCCGCCTCCGATCCGGCCAGGCCGCCTCCGATGACGATCACGCGCTCCACCGCCCCTGCGTACACGGGAGGCCCCGCGGCCGCAACGCCTCGCGGCGCGGATCGCCCAGCCGAGTCCGGCCGCCGACCGCCGCGCGTCAGCGGGCCGCGCCCCAGCCGAGAAGGCGCCCGCCTCTTGCCACTCCAGAGCGGGTGCCCACGTTCAGACGAGTTCCGCAGCCGGGCCGGTCGCTCGCCGCGGGGATTCGTCCCCCGCGGGGCATGGGTGGGTAGCGAGGCGGGAGTGGGCTTCAACCGGCCGGCGCGGGACCTACCCGCCGGGGCTCAGAGAGACTCGGCCGGGCAGCCGTCCAAGCGGCGCCGCTCGCATCCGGTGCGTCACCCCTTTCCTTGGCGCACTGGCGTTGACCGGCGTTCGCGGCGCGGGGAGGGAGGCCGATGGACGATCCCGTCATTACCAACAACTCTCGCGAGAGGGCGGTAACCACAAACCACTTCGATCGCGGAAGACGGTACGCATATCGCATCACCGCAGACCATCTCTTGGAGCTCCAGATAGACTCCGAGGGTTGGACCTCGCTCGCGCTGCCGCCCGGTGTACAAATCACCAACGTAGCTGCGGACAACAATCGCGTCCTTGTACGGACATCGGAAGGCAAGCTTTATTGGCGCTGTCTCAGGGATGATTCAGCGAACTGGGTCGTTCTGCTGCTCCGGCTTGCCGAGCTCCTCGGCGGCACCCCGTACAGGGAGGCCATCTGGAAGCAGATGGTAGACGACCATGACTACATGACGTGGATAGAGGACACGCATTTCACCAACCTGGAGCTTTGGGCATCGGCGTATCTCGAATGGGTGCCCGTCACCCACGATCCCGGCAGGGCGGCGCCGCCGCCAAATCGTCCATACCTCAAGGAAAACGGTTGGAACTCCCTCGAGCACAGGCTATTGCCCGCCGGGTACGACATCGACGACATCGCGGTCGGGCATTGGAACAACACCGTCGTCACCTATTACGTCCTTGCCCATTCGACGACCGCGGGACGCCGCACGACAAAGCTCTTCTTCCTCGACGAAGAGCCGATCATGCACCTATGGGAGGCCGTGCCCGAGCAGGAGAAGCTTCTTCTGGACGGCACCACCCGCATCAGCGCCTCCCATTCGGTAGTGGCGGCGATCACGGGGAGCAAACGTCCTTACCGGCTCCAATGGATGCGAATTGATGCGCATAGGCCCGGGCATGTCGACGTGTGGCCCCTCAATTGGACGGAGTCATGGAGCGACGCGCCCCTGGCACACCTGGATCTTTTGCGGTCACCGTTCTCGCCGGGCCAGGACTTGCCCATGCAGCCCCAGGACGAAGTGCAACGCGTCCTTCTTGCGTTGCCTCCTTTCGATGTCCTCAACAAGGACAACTATCCGGGTTGGCACTCAGCGAGCGTGGACATCGAGACCGTCTCCGGTTTCATCATCGACGTGGGCTATCCGTCGGGTCCCTGGCCCGTTCCGAAGCCGGCCCTGTTTCCTAGATTTCCCATCCTCAATCTCCTGCAGGTCTTTTCAGTCTTGTGGTGGATCAACGTTCTCATGACCACCTACAGCGCGGCGATCGACGCGATCAGGAAAAAGCCCGGAGGCAAGGACGTCGGCTTCCTCGGGGAGAACCCGATCAAGCCGAACTCCGCGTATCCGGTGTGTTGCATCGTCCAGGGTGGCAGTCGTGTCCGAGCGTTCGCCATTCCCGATGCCAGCAAGACGGCGACGATAGAATGGAAGGATGCGCTGGTGTGTCGCGATCCACGCGCCGCGCCTGCCGTAGGCGACATATTCGGCTACGTGACGCCTTTCGACAACAGAGCGCGCGTGCTGTACCGGGGACTCTTGGGGTCGGTTCATCAGCTCTCTTTGCCGCCCGGTGGCCGGTGGGCCCAAGCCGACCTGACGCAATTGGCAGGGGCCCCGCCCGCCGCAGGAGACGCATCCGGCTACGTAACGCCTTTCGACAACACGGCGCGCGTGGTCTACCGAGGGCTACCGGGGTTCATCCATGAGCTGTATCTGCCGCCGGGCGGGCGGTGGACGCATACCGACCTGACGGAATTGGCGGGGGCTCCTCCCGCCGCTGGGGACCCATTCGCCTACCTGACCCCCTTCGACAAGACCGCGCGCGTACTCTACCGCGGCGGCTTGCTGGTGGGGCCTGTTCGCGAGCTGTACCTCGGCCCGGGCGGTCGATGGACCCAAGCCGACCTGACGCAATTGGCGGGCGCTCCTCTCGCGGCGGGTACTCCGAGCGCCTATGTCACTCCTGACGGGACCGCACGAGTCGTCTATACGGCAGCCGATCGGAGCATTCACGAGTTGTACCTCCAAGCGGGCGGCCGGTGGACGCACGCCGACCTCACGCGGTTGGCTGGTGCTCCTCCCGCGGCGGGCGACGCATACGGCTACGCGACGCCGTTCGACACGACGGCGCGCGTAATCTACCGAGGACTATCGGGGGCCGTTCATGAGCTGTATCTCGCGGCCGGCGGTCATTGGACGCATTCCGACCTGACGCAACTGGCAGGGGCTCCGGTTGCGGCAGGGGACCCGTTCGGCTACGTGACCCCTTTCGACAGCACCGCGCGTGTCCTCTACCGGGGTGGGCTATTGATGGGACCTGTTCATGAGCTGTACCTCGCGCCCGGCGGTCATTGGACGCATGCCGACCTGACGCAATTGGCAGGTGCTCCTCCGGCGGCAGGGAACGTATTCGCCTACGTGACCCGTTTCGACGACGCCGCGCGCGTACTGTACCGGGAAGGGTTGCTGGAGGGGCCCGTTCATGAGCTATCGCTCCAGCGCGGCGGCCGCTGGACGAGCACGATCCTTCCCCCGTGACGAGCGCGCCTTTCTAATCCGCTACGCTGATTTCGGAACCGCCGGAGGTGCTCACATGGGCGCGCGCTCCGCCGCGGACGTGCACTTCCGAGCCGCCCGACAGGCCGCCGCGCACCTTTCCGGTGGCGCGCAAGTCGGCCACCGATCCGCCGCTGCCGTGCAGGTCAACGTTGCGCGCCTCGAACTCCCGCGCATCGAAATGGGAGCCGCCAGAGAGCTGCAGGTCGAGTTGGTCCGCCCGGCCCGCGACGTCGAGGACCGCCCCGCCCGACCCCTCGACGGCGAGCTGCCGCGCGTCCACTTCGCGCACGTGCACCTCGCCGCCGCCGCTCGCCGCGATCGCGCAGTTGGGCCAACGGGTGAAGGTGGCCCGCACCATGGCACCGCCGCTCGCCGCCACCGCGTGCACGTCGGGAGTCTGGATGGAGACGATCACCTCACCGGTGCTCGACACGCGCGAGTGCGGCTTGAAGCCGACGTGCAGGGTCCCGTCCTCGACGCGCGTCTCGATCGCTTCGAGCACGTCCTTGTCCGCTTCCAGGTGTACCGGCCTGCGGGCGCCGACCGCGATGGTCGCGCGAATGCCCGAGGCGACGTGCACGGAGTCGAACGCCGGCACCTCCCGGTCCTCGGCGGCGGCCAGCACCACCGGGGCGGAAAAGAGAATCGCCGACAGAACGGCCACTTGCGTTCGCATGCGCGCCTCCCGCCGCAGGAGCTACGCGGCCCCCAGGAGGTGCATTTCGGACGCCCTTGGTTTCAGGGCACGGCCGACTGCGGAGGCGCCTGCTCGTTCCCTGGCTCCGGCGCCTCGCGGCGATACCCGCACTCCTTGTCGGGGCAGGCGATGTACGGCCCTTCCCGCTTCGAGTACTTCGACAGGAGGTACGGCTTGCCGCACTGCGGGCAGGGCCCCGGGATGGGCCGATCCCATGCCGCGAACTTGCAGTTCGGATAGTTCACGCAGCCGAAGAACGACTTCCCGAAGCGGGTACGCCTCTCGGCCAGCCCGCCGCCGCAATCGGGGCAGACGACGTCCTTCAAGGTGATGGGCCGCGTCGTCTTGCAGTTCGGATAGTCGCTGCAGGCGAGGAACCGGCCGAACCGCCCGCGCTTGTTCACCATGGGCTTGCCGCAGGTGGGGCACGTCTCTTCGGTAGGCAGGTCCTCGACGACCTCGATCTTCCCGTCCTTCTCGATGAAGTCCTTGGTGTTCTTGCAGTCCGGATACCCCGAGCAGGCGAGGAACCGGCCCATGCGGCCCCACTTGATCACCATGGGCGAGCCGCACTTCTCGCAGGTCAGGTCGGTGGGCTGCTCCTCGCGCTTCACGTCGCGCATCGTCTTCTCGGCGGCGTCGAGGCTCTTCTTGAAGGGCTCGTAGAACTCGTCGAGCACCTTCACCCATTGCATCTTGCCTTCCTCGACCTCGTCGAGCTCGCCCTCCATCCGGGCGGTGAACTCGACGTCGAGGATGCGCGGGAACGCGTCGACCAGGAGCTCGTTGACGATCTTGCCCAGGTCGGTGGGGAAGAAGCGGTTCTCCTTCTTCTCCACGTACTCCTTGTCCTGGATGGTGGAGAGGATGGCCGCGTACGTCGACGGCCGCCCGATGCCCTTCTCCTCCAGCTCCTTGACGAGCGACGCCTCGGTGAAACGTGGCGGCGGCTGCGTGAAGTGCTGCTCGGGGATGAGCTTCAAGAGCTCCAGCCGCTGGCCTTCCTCGAGCGGCGGCAGCTGGCGCGCGACGTCGCCCTTCTCCTCGTCGTCGCCCTCCATCTTCTCGGCGCCCGCCTCCGGCTCTTCGGGAACGACGGCGCCGTACACGGCGAGGTAGCCGGCAAACTTCAGCGTCTGTCCCGTGGCGCGGAAGATGAACGAGCGCGCCGGGCGGTCGGTGATGCGCAGCGCCGCGGCCCCGCCCGCCTCGATGTCCGCCGTCGTCTGGTCGAACACCGCCGGCACCATCTGGCAGGCGATGAAGCGGTTCCAGATCAGCTCGTAGAGCCGGAACATGTCCCGCTCGAGGTGCTTCTGCACGCGCGCCGGCTCGAATTCCAGGGTGGTGGGCCGGATGGCCTCGTGCGCGTCCTGGGCGCTCTTCTTGGTCTTGAACTGCACCGGCTCGGGAGGCAGGTACTCCTTGCCGAACTTCCCGGCCACGTACTCGCGCGCAGCGGTCACGGCGTCGGCGGAGAGACGGACCGAGTCGGTACGCATGTAGGTGATCAGCGCGACCTGGCCCTCGTCGCCCAGCTCCACGCCTTCGTAAAGGCGCTGGGCCAGCGTCATGGTCTTCTTCGCCGAGAAGCCGAGGCGGTTCGCCGCCTCTTGCTGCAGCTTGCTGGTGATGAACGGCGCAGGCGCGTTGCGGCGGCGCTCCTTCTTCTGCACCGATTGCACGACGAAGGGAAGCTTCTGCAGCTGTTCGACGAGCGGCAGCGTCACGTCTTGGGAGCGCAGCTCGATCTTCTCGCCGTCCAGCTTGATCAGCTTGGCTCGGAATTCCGGCGGCAGGGCCGCCTTGAGGTCCGCCTCGATCGACCAGTACTCGACCGGCACGAACGCGGCGATCTCGTTCTCGCGCTCGACGATCAGGCGCACGGCCACGCTCTGCACGCGGCCCGCGGAGAGGCCGCGGCGCACCTTGGTCCAGAGGATGGGCGAGATCTGGTAGCCGACCAGCCGGTCCAGGACGCGGCGCGCCTGCTGCGCGTCGTAGACGTCCCTGTTCAGATCCAGCGGCTTCTGGATGGCCTCCTGGATCGCCTTCTTGGTGATCTCGTTGAACAGCACGCGCTGGGTGGGCACGCGGCTGCGCGAGATCTGGTGCTTGACGTGCCAGGCGATGGCCTCGCCTTCACGGTCGGGGTCGGTGGCGAGCAGCACCCGGTCGGCGTTCTTCGCCGCCGCCTTCAGCTCGGTGACCACCTTCTGCTTGCCCTTGATGACTTCGTAGACCGGCTCGAACCCGTTCTCGATGTCGACACCCATCTTGGACTTCGGCAGGTCCATGATGTGGCCGACGGAGGCCTTCACCGTGTAGCCCGAGCCCAGATACTTCTTGATCGTCTTCGCCTTCGCCGGGGACTCGACGACGACGAGCGTGTTGCGGAAGGACTTCGCTTCCGGCGCGGAGCCCTTCGCCTTGCGCCCGTTCGCTTTCGGGGCGGCCTTCTTCGCTGTCGTCTTGGCGGTTGGCATGGTCTCCTGGGGCGGCTCTAGATGCCGGCACTCCCGTTTCGGTTCACGACCAACCCGGGCTGCGGAGGAAATACTTCCCGGGTCTCTGCTGGATGAGCCCCTTGAGCTCCAGCTCCGTCAAGCCGCGGAGCGCGTCGTGGGAGCGAAGCTGGGCGCGATCGGCCAGGACGTCCACATGGACCGG
>JBJMQJ010000292.1:0-7205 GCA_045802765.1 Myxococcales bacterium | reverse complement strand
CCGCCGACCAGCGCGCCGTCCACGTCGGGCTGGGAGAGCAGGTCGGCGGCGTTGTCGGGCTTGACCGAGCCGCCGTACTGGATGCGGATGGCGTCGGCCACCAGCGGCCCGCCCAGCTCGCGCAAGAGACCCCGGATCTGGGCGTGGACCTCCTGCGCTTGCGCGGTGGTGGCGGTGCGGCCGGTGCCGATGGCCCACACCGGTTCGTAGGCCAGGGTGATCCTCTGAAGGGCAGCAGCGTCGAGGCCGCCGAGCGCGCCGCGCACCTGGCGCGAGACTACCTCCCAGGTCCGGCCGGCCTCGCGTTCCTGCAGCGTCTCGCCCACGCAGACGATGGGGTGGAGCGCCTCGGCGAGCGCCGCGCGGACCTTCTTCGCCACCCAGTCGTCCGTCTCGCCGAAGTACTGCCGCCGCTCGCTGTGGCCGAGGATCACGCCGTCGCAGCCGGCGTCCTTGAGCATGGCGCCGCTCACCTCGCCGGTGAACGCGCCCTGCTTCTCGTGGTGGCAGTTCTGCCCGAAGAGCTGGATGGCCGATCCCTGCAGGGCTTGCTTCACCGCCGCGAGCGCGGTGAACGGCGGCGCCACCCCGACCTGCGCGGCAGCCCCCTCCCCCACCTTCTGCCGCAGCTCGCGGACGAGTTGCACGGCCTCGCCCGCCGTCTTGTGCATCTTCCAGTTGCCGCAGATGAACTTGCGCCTACTCATCGAGCACCTTCACGCCGGGAAGCTCGCGCCCCTCGAGAAATTCCAGCGAGGCGCCGCCCCCGGTCGAGACGTGCGTCACCTTTCCGGCGAGCCCCATCTCGACGATCGCGGCGGCGCTGTCACCCCCGCCCACCACCGTCAGGGCGCCTCGCGCGGTCGCCTTCACCAGCGCCTGCGCCACCGCGCGCGTTCCGGCGGCGTACTCCGGCGTCTCGAACATCCCCATCGGCCCGTTCCAGAATACCGTCGCGGCGCCCGCGATCCGCTGCTCGTACCGGGCGACGGTCGTGGGACCGATGTCGAGGCCGACCCAGCCCTCCGGGATGGGGTCGTCCACGATGCGCGTCTCGATGCCGCCCTTGGGCTCTCGCGCCACCACGTGGTCGGCCGGGAGGACCAGCTCGAGGCGGGATTGCTTCGCCTTCTCGAGCACCCGCCGCGCCAGCTCGAGCTTGTCCTTCTCCACCCGGGAGCCGCCGACGCCGGTGCCGCGCGCGCTCATGAAGGTGTAAGCCATCGCTCCGCCGATGAGGAGCGCATCGACGCGAGCCATGAGGTTCTCGATCACCTTGATCTTGTCGCTCACCTTGGCGCCGCCGAGGATGGCCAGGTAGGGCTTGCGGGCTCCCTTGAGCAGCGGGCGCAAGTGCTCCAGCTCGGACAACATGAGGAAGCCCGCGCCGCGCTGCGCGACGTTCTTGACCATTCCGACGGTCGAGGCGTGCGCCCGGTGCGCCGTGCCGAAGGCGTCGTTCACGTAAGCTTCGGCGAGCGAGGCGAGCTTCTGCGCGAAGTCCTCGTCGTTCTTCTCCTCCTCGGCGTGGAAGCGCAGGTTCTCGAGCAGGAGCACCTGCCCCTCTCGCAGATCGGAGACGAGCTTGCGGACGCCGTCGCCGACGCAATCGTCGGCGAAGGTGACGTCCTGCCCGAGCAGCTGCGAGAGTCGCGCGCCGACGTTCTCCAGCGACAGCTCCGGAACGAGCTTCCCCTCGGGCCGCCCGAGATGCGAGGCGAGAATGACCTTGGCCTTCTTGCCCAGCGCGTAGCGGATGGTGGGCAGGGCAGCGCGGATGCGCGAATCGTCCTTCACCGCGCCAGTCTTCTTGTCGATGGGAACGTTGAAGTCGACCCGGACGAAGACGCGCTTCCCCCGCAGGTCGAGCTGCTCGACGGATCGGATCATGCAGGCCTTCCGAACGAAGCAAAAGCACGGCGCAGCCGACTACGGCTGCGACTGTAGCTTGCCGCCGATGAGCAGCGCCACGTCCACCATGCGATTCGAGAAGCCCCACTCGTTGTCGTACCAGGCGAACACCTTGGCGAGCCTGCCGCCCTCGGCGACCGCCGTCTGGGTGGAGTCGAAGATCGAGCTGGCCGGATTGCCGTTGTAGTCGACCGAAACGGTCAGCTCGGTGTTGTACTGGAGCACGCCCTTCAGCTTCCCGTTCGCCGCTTCCTGGAACGCCTTGTTGATCGACTCGACCGTTGCGGCCTTGGACAGCTCCACCGTGACGTCGATCAGCGAGACGTTGGGAGTGGGCACGCGGATGGCGGTGCCGTTCATCTTCCCCTTCAGCTCGGGGATCACTTCGTGGATGGCCTTCGCCGCGCCGGTCGAGGCCGGGATCATCGAGAGGGCCGCCGCCCGCGCCCTGCGCAGGTCCTCGTGCGGGAGGTCGAGGATGCGCTGGTCGTTCGTGTAGCTGTGCACGGTGGTCATGAACCCGCGCTCGATGCCGAACGAGTCCATCAGCACCTTGGCCACCGGCGCCAGGCAGTTGGTGGTGCAGGAGGCGTTGGAGACGATGTCGTGCTTCGCCGGGTCGTACTTCTCGTGGTTGATGCCGTACGCGAGCGTGAAGTCCTGCCCCTTCGCCGGAGCGGAGATGATGACCTTCTTGGCCCCCGCGGCGATGTGCTTCTCCGCGCTGGCGCGGTCGGTGAACCGGCCGGAGCACTCCAGCACCACTTCGCAGCCGTGCTGCCTGTGGGGCAGCTCGGAGGGGTCTCGCTTGGCCGTGACCGCGATCTTCTTGCCGTCGACGACGATGGCGTCCTCGGTGGCCTCGACCGTCCCGCCGAAGATGCCGTGCACCGAGTCGTACTTGAAGAGATGAGCAAGGGTCTTCGGCTTGTCGATGTCGTTGATGTGGACGACGTCGAGCCTCACGCCGCGCTTGATCGCCGCACGCAGGATGTTGCGGCCGATGCGCCCGAAGCCGTTGATCGCGATGCGAGCCATGAAACCTCCCTGGGAGTCCGGGGCTACATAGGGTGCGCGATCCGGAGCGTCAAGCGAAGGCCTCGCGCGAGCTCGGCGCAGGAAAGTCAACGGGCCCCGCCCAGGGGCCCGTTGGTGCAGCAGGGGATCGTTCGCCCGTACGTCTACGCCGCGCCTTTTACCGCCTCGCGCCGTTCCTTCTGCAGATCTTGCGTGATGAGCTCGATCAATTCGGTGGACAGCGTGAGCAGCTGGCGAGGGGTGTATCCGCTCGAGCGAAGCTCCTTGTAGAAGGACCTGGCCAGGATGCGGGCCCCTGCGGACCGATCCAGCGAGACGGAGCTCTTGCCGTCCTCCGTCGCTGGAGCTTGCGGGGCGAGCTTTTCCGACACGGTGCACCTCGATGGAGGGAAGCAGCAGCGCTTCCGGGTTGCAACCTGCCTGCCGATTTTACGATTCTCGACATATCAGGCACTTACCTCGCGCGATGCAAGTCGCAGCGCGGCGCGGTGCGAAGCGCGCCACGCGATTTCCGCGACGAATGGCGTGTACGCTGCGCAACATCCTTCGCACCGCGCCGCAGCAATCGCGGATCGAGACGGAATGTCAACCGACAGCCGCCAGCCGCCGGCCGCCAGCCATCGGACCGGGCGGTTGCCTCCCCGCGGCGCCGTCTCCACCGTGGCGGGATGAAGCTCCTCGTGCGCCATGCCGGTGGCGAGCTGACCGTTGGCAGCCAGAAGGAGTTCCTGCTCCTCTGGCAACGTGGAGTGATCGCACCGGATGACATGGTGCGTCGCGACGGGCAGGAACGCTGGACGGCTGCGGGCGACCTCCCCTGGATCCGCGGCATGAGGCTGGAAGCGCGGCGGGACTCGCGCCGCCTGCTCTGGCTGACGGTCGCGCTGATGATCGCCGGCCTGCTGGCCGCGCTCTGGATCCAGGGGCGCGCGCCGCAGGTCGCGCGGAAGTCCGCGCGCCCGCCCGCCGCGGTGCGCGCCGTGCCGCGATAGCTGCTACAAAAGGCGCCATGGCCAAGGCGATCTGGGAGGGGCGCGAGTGCGACGTGCGCGTCGACTCCGACCTGGAAAGCAACTGGAGCGTCAGCATCCTCTCGGGAGAGTTCGATCCAGTGAGCCTCATCCAGCGCCCGGCCGCGCCGGTGATGATCAAGGTGCGCGCGAAGACCCGCTGGCTGGCGCTCGATCAGGGCCTGCGGTCGCTCAAGGCGCAGGGCAGGATCAGCGACTTCACCCTGGAGCCGCGTCCGGCGGAGGAGATCGCCGCCGAGCAGGCCGAGAAGGCGAAGAAGAAGGGCGGAAAGGTCGAAGAGGAAGCGGAGGCGTAGCCGCCGCCAGATCGGGCGGCGCCATGTTTTTCAGGGCGCGGACGTTATGGCATACGTTCCGCCCGCCCCCGTATGCAGCCGTTCCAACGCACCGCCGCGGTCTTCGACATCGACGACTCGCTCCTCGACGGGAACGCGGGGACGATCTTCACCTGGTTCCTCTACTCGAATCGCGAGATGGCCCCGCAGGTGCGTAGCCAGGTGCCCCGGGCGCTGTACGACTACGCGCGCAAGCGGCTCAGCGAGGCGGACATGGTCGCGCTGGGCAGCAAGTGCCAGCAGGGGATCCACGCCGACAAGCTCCGCGAGCTGGCGCGCAGATGCTTCGACAAGCACGTCAAGAAGCGCATCACCCAGCAGGGCCTGCGCGCCGTGCGGCGGCACTTGCTCTCCGGACACCTGGTCGTGGTCGCCTCGGGCTCGCCGCAGATCATCATCGACGAGGTGGGCCGCTTCCTCCACGCGCACGAAGCGATCGGCACCCGGGCGCTGATCAAGGACGGAGCGGCGAGCGACGAGCTGGTGCCCCCCATCGTCTTCAAGGAAGGAAAGCGGGAGCGCGTCAAGGAGGTCATCGCCCGGCACGGGATCGACGTCTCGCGCAGCTATCTCTACTCCGACAGCGTGGCGGACACGCCGCTCCTCGAGGAGGTCGGCCATCCGATCGTGGTGAACCCCAAGCCCGCCTTCCGCGCCGAGGCGCTGCGGCGTGGCTGGGAAGTCGCCGAGTGGAAGGGTCGCTGGAAGACCGAGCCCGACGCGGAGGACCGCATCGGCGACGAGTGGCTGAGCTGGGAAGGCTAGATTCCGCCAGCCGAAGATTTACTGGTCGACGGTGAAGCCGGAGTCGGCGATGGCCTGCTCCAGGTCGGCGCGCTTCGTCTTGCTGTCGTCGTAGGTCACCGTCACCTGGTTCTTGTGCTTGTCAGCGCTGGCCGTGCTGACGCCCTTCACTTCCTTGAGGGCGGCCTCGGTCTTCGCCGAGCACCCGGCGCAGTGCCAGCCGGACACTTTCAGCGTCTCCGTCTTCTCGGCGGCGAGCGCGGCGCCGGACAGTCCGGCAACCAGGGCGAAGGCGAAGAGCTTCCTCATGGCGGTCCTCCAGCGTTCGTTGAAAGCGCGCGAGCATCCAGGCAGGCGGCAAGCCTGTCAACAGGCCTTCGCCTCGCCCGCATGGTTGGACGTGGCCGCCCGGCGGCGATTCAACCGGGCAGGCGGAGCGCCCGGCGGGCGTTCTCGGTAGTCGCCACCTCGACCTGGACGGGCGGAACGCCGCGGGCTTCGGCGAGGCGCTCCGCCGTCAGCCGCACGAACGCGGGTTCGTTCCTCTTGCCGCGGTGCGGCACGGGCGCCAGGAAGGGGCAGTCGGTCTCGACCAGGAGGCGCTCGAGCGGAATGCGCGCCGCCGCGTCGCGGAGCGCGGCGGCGGCCTTGAAGGTGAGCACCCCGCTCAGGCTGATGTGCATCCCGAGCGCCAGGTAGCGCTGCGCCGCGCCCCAGTCGCCGGTGAAGCAATGGATGACTCCGCCGTCCGGACCCAGGTCGCGCTCGAGGATGGACGCCGTGTCGAGGTCCGCCTCGCGAGTATGCACCACCACGGGCTTGCGCAGCGACTTCGCCAGCCGGACCTGCGCCGCGAAGACGTCGCGCTGCACTTCGCGGGGAGAGCGGTCGTAGTGGTAATCGAGGCCGCACTCCCCGACGGCAACGCAGTCGGGTTCGCGGGCGATGGCTTCCAGCTCGCGCAGGTCGGCGGGCGCGGCGCGCGCCGCGTCGTGCGGGTGGATGCCGGCGGTCGCGCTGAGGAACGAGCGGTCCGTCCGCGCCAGCTCCAGCGCGTCCCGGGCGGCGGCCATTCCGGCGCGCGACCCCGGGCGCCGCTCGTCCGGTTCGCGCCACTGGCCCACGACGACCACGTGAACGAGCCCGGCGTCGCGGGCGCGCTGCAGGGTAGCGGCGAGGTCGTCGCCGTAGTCGGCGAAGTCGAGGTGGGCGTGGGAGTCGATCAGCGGCATCGTGGGGCGGGCGTCACGTCAGGCTGGCGGCTGCGGCTGGTGGCGGGGGGTCATTTCGGCTGGCGACTGGCGGCGGGCGGCGGGCGGTCAAAACGGGTGGTCTTGGTCGGGTGACGCCGTCGAGGCCGCGTTCGCGGTCGGGGTCGGGTTCGCGGTCGAGGTCGGGTTCGCGGTGGGGTTCGCGGTCGGGGTCGGGTTTGAAGCAGCGACGGCGTCTGCCCCTTCTTCGCCAGCCGCCAGCCGGCCGCCGCCAGCCGAGTCCAACTCTGCCTGGTTGTGCGCGATCTCCGCCAGCAACTCCTTCGACAAAGGGCCCAGCTCACCCGGCTCCTCCGCGAGGGCGCGCAGCGCCGCGATGGCGCGCGGCGAGCCGATCTCGGCCAGGCCTTCTGCCGCGTCCATGCGCAGGTCCTCGGGCTCGTCGGCGGAGGTGGCGATCGCCAGCAGGCGTTCCTCGACGCCAGACGCGCCGAGGCGGCCGAGCGCGCGAAGCGCCGCGCCGCGCGCGGGGTCGCCGTCCACGGCGGCGAGCTCTTCCAGCGCGGGGACCGCCTCGGCGATGCGCAGCCGTCCCGCCCACTCGGCCGCGATCGGCCGGTCGTCGCCCCCTCCGGCGACGCGCTCCACCAGGTGCGCCGCGCCGCGCGCATCGCCCAGCCGCGCGAGCGCCGCGGCGGCGAGCGTGCGGTCGAATTCGCCCAGGGACTCGCCCTCGAACAGCTCCGCGATGCCCGGCACGGCCGCGGGATCGCCCAGTGACATCAGGGCGGAGAGCGCCTCCTGACGGCGGTAGTGCTCGCGCAGCGCGGCATCGAGCTGCGGCAGCGCCGCCGCGTCGCCCTGGTCGCTGTGCGCGCACGCCGCGGCGAACCGCATCGGGTCCTCGACGGAATCCAGCAGCGCCGTGACTCGAT
>JBJMQJ010000291.1:0-12380 GCA_045802765.1 Myxococcales bacterium | reverse complement strand
GGAAGCCGTGCGCGCCGCCTCCAGCAGCACGGCGGTGCCGCGGACGTTCACGTCCATGTACTCGGCGGGCCGTTCCAGGCTGGGTCGCACGCCCGCCAGAGCCGCGAGGTGCACGATGCACTCCGGGCGCGCGTCGCGGAACGCGCGCTCCACCGCCTCCGGGTCGCGGATATCGGCCTGGAAGAGCCGCAGCCCGCGAGCGAGCAGTGGCTCGAGCGCACGTCGCTTCACCCGCTCGGGATAGAACGGGTCGAAGTTGTCGATCGCGGACACCTCGTCGCCGCGCGCGAGCAAGCGCCCGCACAGGTGCGAGCCGATGAACCCCGCGCCTCCGGTGACCAGCACCCGTCTCACGCGACCTGCTTCAGCGCCGGCGCGCCGGAGCCCCACTTGCGTTGCCAGAGGAGGAACATGGCCAGGGTCCAGAGCGGCTTGCGCAGGTCGGCCTCGCCGCGCAGGTGCCGCTGCAGCATCGCCTGCGCGGCGCGCGGCTCGAACAGGCCGCCGCGTCGCAGCTCGGCTTCGGAATAGAGGTCCTCGAACAGGGGGCGCAGCGGCCCGCGGATCCAGGCCGCCACCGGGATGCCGAAGCCCTTCTTCGGGCGGCGCAAGATCTCGCCGGGCACGATGCCGCGCAACGCGCGCTTGAGCAGCACCTTGGTCCGCGTGAGCGAGAGCTTGAGCCGCCACGGGAGCCGGGCGGCGAACTCCACCACGTGGGTGTCGAGGAACGGGGCGCGCAGCTCCAGGGAAGCGGCCATCGAAGCGCGGTCCGCCTTCACCAGGATGTCGTCGGCGAGGTAGCGGCCGAGGTAGAAGCGCAGCGCCTCGTCGACCGAGCCCTGGCGCACGCCGGCCTTCCTTCCCCGCTCGGCCTCGGCGAGCACTTCCCTGTACGCCACCGCCGGCGCTGCGTTCTCCCGCAGGTCGGGATGGAGGAGCTCTTCCAGCTCGGAGGGAAGGAACGACCCGATCCACGCCTGATGCCGCAGGGACGGTGGCGCCGAGGCGCCGCGCAGGAACTGCTTGAGCCGGAAATCGAGGCTCATGTTGCGCGACGAGGACGGCAGCCGGTCGGCCGCGCCCCGCAAGATGCCGTGGACGCCCGGCGGCAGGCGGGCGAACAGCGCCGCGGGACGGTGGGCGAGGAAGGGATCGTAGCCGGCGAACAGCTCGTCCCCGCCGTCGCCGGCGAGCGCCACCTTCACCGTTCGGCGCGTGAACCGGGAGAGGAGCAGGGTGGGCAGGAAGCTCGGGTCGGCGAACGGCTCGTCGAGCGAGGCGACCGCGTCGGGAAGGAGGTCCAGGCAATCCTGCCCCGAGAGTCGCTCCATGGCGTGCCGCGTACGCAGCCGCTGCGAAGCGAGCTCGGCGAACGGCGTCTCGTCGAAGGTCTGCTCGGTGAAGCCGATGGAGAAGGTCTGCAGCGGGTCCTTGTGCCGCGCCGCCAGCGCCGCGATGGTGGTCGAGTCGATCCCGCCGGAGAGGAACACGCCGACCGGCACGTCCGCGACCAGCCGCCGCGCCACCGCCGCGTCGAGGAGCCGCACCAGCTCCTCCCCGGCCTCGCGCGCGGAGATGCGGGAAGCGGACGGCGCCGGCAGCTCCCAGTAGCGCCGCATCCGGAAGCCGCCGTCGTCGAGCACTGCGACGTGCGCGGCGGGCAGCTTGAAGACGTGCCGGTAGATGCTGCGCGGGGCGGGGACGTACTCGACGGCGAGGTACTGCGCGAGCGCCTCGACCTCCAGCTCGCGAGGGACTCCGCCGTGCGCCGCGAAGGCCTTCAGCTCGGAGGCGAAGGCGACCCGCGTCGCCGTTCCGTCGGGAGCGCCCGTCCAGCTCTTTCCCTGCGCGAGAGCGTAGTAGAGCGGCTTCTTCCCCAGGCGATCGCGCGCCAGGATCAGCTTGCGCCGGGGCGCGTCCCAGAGGGCGACGGCGAACATTCCGTGCAGCTCCTCGACGAACCGCTCGCCCCATTCCAGGTAGGCCCGCAGCACCACTTCGGTATCGCTGCGCGTGGTGAAGGCGTGGCCGCGCGCGCGGAGCCGCTCGCGCACCTCTTCGTGCTCGTAGGCCTGGCCGTTGAAGACGAGCGCCACGCCGTCCCGCACCATCGGCTGCACCCCGCCTTGCAGGTCGAGGATGGAGAGCCGGCGGTGCCCCAGCGCGGCAGGGCCCTGCAGGAAGAATCCTTCCGCGTCGGGACCGCGGTGCGAAAGCGCGCGCGCCATGCGGCGCACGGGCGCTTCGTCGGGCGCGCCCAGGAGGTCGACGTCGCCGCAGATGCCGCACATCGGCTTACCTGGCGGCCCGCAGCGGCTGCTCGCGCGAGTCGTCGCGCGCGTTCAGCTCCTCGGCGATGAGGTACGGCCGCTTCCCCTGCGACTCGTAATACGTGCGGATGACCAGCTCGGCCAACAGGCCCATCAAGAGGCTCAGCGCGCCGACCAGGGTGAACATGACCGCGAGCAGCGGGAGCGGCGTCTGCACGAAGTCCTTCAGCCCGCGCACCTTGTAATAGACCGCCCAACCCACCGCGCAGGCGGCGCACAGCCAGGAGAAGATCCCGAAGCCGCCGAAGACGTGGATGGGGCGCGTGGCGTAGCTGGCGAGGAATTTCACCACCAGGAGATCGAGCAAGACCTTCAGGGTGCGGTTCAGCCCGTACTTGCTGCGCCCCGCCTTCCGCGCGCGGTGGTTCACCACCATCTCGGTGACGCGCGCTCCCTGCCAGCTCGCGTAGATGGGGATGAAGCGGTGCATCTCGCCGTAGAGCCGCACGTCGCGCAGGACGTCGCGGCGGTACGCCTTGAGCGAGCAGCCGTAATCGTGCAGGCGCACGCCGCTGATGGCGCTGATCAGCCGGTTGGCGATGCGCGACGGCAGCTTGCGCCCGAACTCCTTGTCCTTGCGGTCCCTGCGCCAGCCGCTCACCACGTCGTAGCCCTCGCCCAGCCGGGCGAGCAGCTTGGCGATGTCGGCGGGGTCGTTCTGCAGGTCGCCGTCCATGGGGACGATGACGCTGCCGCGCGCCGCCTCGATGCCGGCCGACATGGCCGCCGTCTGTCCGAAGTTCAATCGGAACCGGATGACCCGCAGCGCCGGCTCGCGCTGCGCCAGCCGCGCGAGCTCGGCGAAGGTGCCGTCGCGCGATCCGTCGTCGACGCAGATCACCTCGTAGGTGCGGCCCAACCCGCGCAGGACGCCGAAGAGCTCCGCGAGCAGCGACTCGACGTTCGCTTCCTCGTTGTACAGGGGGATCACGACGGACAGATCGGGCTGCATCAGCGGGTTGGGATAGCACGCGCTCTGCGCGTCAGGCAACAGAATGGCGGGAGGAGAGTTGCGGAATTCCTCCGCCCGTCCGGTAGCTTGCTCCTGAGACGTCGCCGTCCGCACGCGCGCTCCTGGCCAGCGCTCCTCGCCTGGCGTGGAAATGGGTGACCCGCGGCGGCGACGCATCGGCCACACGAGGGAGGTCGAGAAGACGGTGAAGAAGCAGATGCGAGGTTTCCAGGAGTTCCTGCTCAAGCAGAACGCGCTGGCGCTGGCGGTGGGCGTGGTGATCGGCGCCGCGGTCGGGCGCGTGGTGAGCGGGATCGTGGACGACGTCATCATGCCGATCGTCGGAATCGCGCTGCCGGCGGGCGAGTGGCGCAACGCCGCCATCGCGCTGCCGCGCGGCAACGCGGTGAAGTACGGGGACCTGCTCGGCCGCTTCCTCGATTTCATCATCGTCGCGCTGGTCGTCTACCTCGTCACCAAGGCGATCCTCGAAAAACCCGTCGCGCCGCCGCCCGACACGAAGACCTGCCCGCAATGCCTGGAAGTCGTGCCGGCCGCGGCGCGGCGGTGCCGCGCCTGCGCTTCGCAGCTGGGATAGATTGCGCCGCTTCCTGTACCTGCTCGGCTTCTTCGGCCGCGACATCCAGGACCTCGTGGAGGAGCGCGCATGACCATCACCCGAAGGAAGCTCTTGGGTTCCGCGGCCGCCGCCGCCGCGCTCGCCCGCGCCGCGCAAGCGCAGAAGGCAGCGCCTGCCGGCGGAGGCGGAGGGCCGGTGGCGATCTCCAGCTCGAACGGGCTGCGCGCGGTGGAGCGCACCGTGCAGCTCCTGCAGGAGGGCCGCGACCCGCTCGAGGCAGTCGTCGCCGGCGTCAACATCGTCGAGGACGATCCCAACGACATGACGGTCGGCTACGGCGGCGTGCCGAACTACGACGGCGTCGTGCAGCTCGACGCGTGCGTCATGCACGGCCCGACTGCCAGGGCGGGCGCGATCGCCTCGCTCGAAGGCGTGAAGAACCCGACCAAGGTGGCGAAGCTGGTGATGGAGACCACCGACCACGTGCTGCTGGTGGGACCGGGAGCGCGCGCCTTCGCCGACGCGAACGGCTTTGCCCGCGAGAACCTGCTCACCGACAAGGCGCGCAAGGTCTGGCTGTACTGGCGGCAGAACCTCTCGCCGACGGACAAGTGGCTCGAGCCGCCGCCCGACAAGCTCGATCCGGAGGTGAAGGCGTTCATCGATCAGTTCGGCTGGGACGACTTCCGCAAGCCGCAGAGCGGCGGGACGATCCACGTCTCGGCCGTGGACGCGCGCGGCGATCTGGCCGGGTGCACGTCGACGAGCGGCCTCTTTTTCAAGATCCCCGGCCGGGTGGGCGACTCGCCCATCATCGGCGCGGGATGCTTCACCGACAACGAGGTGGGCAGCGCCGGCTCCACCGGCCGCGGAGAGGCGAACATCCTGGTGAGCGGCGGGCACTTGGCCGTCGAGCTGATGCGGCAGGGCCGCCACCCGAAGGACGCCTGCGTCGAGGTGCTGCGGCGCATCGCGCACACCACGCGCGAGAAGCGTCTGCTCGACGCGCAGGGCCGTCCCACGTTCGGCATCACCTTCTATGCCTTGAACAAGCGCGGCGAGTACGGGTCGGCTTCGATGTACGACGCGAGCGCGGCCGGCAAGCGCGCGCAGTTCGCCGTGGCCGACTCGCGTGGCGCGCGCAAGGAAGACTGCGCCTATCTCTTCCAGCGGCGCGCGTAGGGGCCGGTCACTTCCCGCCGCGCGTCGTCGCGCCCGGGTCACCGCCGAGATGGGCCGTATCGTTCCAGAGCCGCAGGAACGGCTCCTTGTCCTTGCGCAGCTCGACCAGGTTCAGCGCGCACTCGTCCTGCGGCCAGCGCCTGCGGTACAGCCTGATCGGCGCGTCGGTCAGCGAGGCCCCGAGGATGCGCAGCGTCGCCTTGTGCGAGACGCCCAGGATCGGCTTGCCTCCAGGCTCGAACGCTTTCTCGATGCCGCGCAGCGCGGCGAGCGCGCGCCGCGCCACTTGCGCGGCGGTCTCTCCCCCCGGCGGCGCGACGCTCGCTGGGTCCGCGAGCCACGCGTCGTACAGCTCGGGGTCGCGCGCTCGCGCCTCGTCCGGGGTGAGGCCCTCCCACGAGCCGTAGTCGATCTCGGTCAGCTCCTCCATCACGACGTGCGGCGCTCCCGGCGCGATCAGCTCCGCGGTCTCGCGGGTCCGGCCGAGCGGGGAGCGGACCACCGCCGCGAACCGGACGGCGGAGAGCCGCTCGCCGAGCTTGCGCGCCTGCTCGCGCCCGCGCTCGGTGAGCGGCAGCTCGCCGCGGCCGTTGAACGAGTCGACGGCCGAGGAGGCGGTCTGCGCATGCCGCGCCAGGTAGAGCAGCATCGTCTCTTTCCTCGTCTTACGCGCGCGCCTCCCGCGGCAGGAACCGCTCGCGCACGTACGAGATCGTCTCCGCCAGGGTTTCCATCGGGTCGCGCGGATGAAAGCCCAGCAGGCGCTCCGCCTTGGACGAGTCGATGAAGAACCAATGCTCGCCCATCTCCACGTCCGCGGCCGGGAGGTCGGGCTCGCGTCCGCGCCGGTGTGCCCAGCTCTCCAGGAGGTGCGCGGCCGCGATCTTCACCGGGCTGGGCAGCCGCAGCGGAGGAGCCGGCGTTCTCGCCAGCCGGGAAAGGCGGCCGAAGAAGTCGGTGAACTCCAGATTGGCGGCGCCGAGGAGGTGCCGCTCTCCCACCTTGCCGCGGGTGAGCGCGGCGACGAACGCCCGCGCGGCGTCGCGCACGTCCACGAAGCTCAACCCGCCCCGCGGCATCGCCGGGATGCGGCCCAAGAGGAACCGGTAGACGTCCTGCGTCGAGGAGAGCCGCGCATCGCCCGGGCCCAGCAGCAGGGAGGGGTTCAAGATCACCACCGGCAAGCGGCGCCGCGCGGCCTCGATGGCGATCTTCTCCTCGTAGATCTTGCTCAGGTAGTACGGCCAGCGGCCGACCGTCTCGATCGGATAGTCGTCCTCCTCGGTCGCCACGCGGCGGAAGGGAGAGACGCCGATGGTCCCGGAGGAAGAGGCAAGGACGAAGCGCCGCACGCCCGCGCGCTCCGCCTCGGCGAGCAGGACGCGGGTCCCGGTCACGTGCAGCTCGTACATCTTGTGCGCGTCGCGAGGGTCGCGGGAGACGAGCCCGGCCAGGTGGTAGACGCCCTCGCGCCCGTCCAGCGCGCGCCGCACCGCATCCGGATCGCGGACGTCGCCGGTCACGAGCTCGCAGCCCAGCGCCTCGGCGTCGGAAGCCCCTCCGCGGGCGAGCACGCGCACTTGGTGACCTTCCTCGACCAGGAGCGGCACCAGCGCGCCGCCGAGGAATCCCGTGGCGCCGGTGACGAGCAGCTTCATCCGTGCTCCCCCAGGAGCGTGCGCGTCGCGGCGGCCCGCGCGATCCGCGGCGGTGGGGTGCCGTCGCGCAGCGCCTCGATGGCCAGCCGGACCAGGCGCGTCACCTCGCGATGCGCCGCCGAGCGCGACATGCCGTGGGTCGCGTCGCGCAGCTCGGAGAGGCGCAGCGGCGGCCCGATGCGCACGGTCAGCTTCTTGCGCTTGCGCGGGTCGGGAAGGAAGGACCCCTTGGGCATCGCCTCATGGGTCCCCTCGAGGTACACGGGCAGGATGTCGGTGCCCGCGGCGAAGGCGAGGTAGCCGATGGCCGGCTTGAACTCCTGCAGGCTCCCGTCGGGCGACCGCGTCCCTTCGGGGAAGATGAGCAGGTGATATCCCGTCTCCAGCGTGCGCACCGCGGTGTGCAGCGATTCCTTCAGCGACCCGCGCCGCTCGATGGGGACCAGGTTGGTGAAGTTCCCGAACCACGCGCGCTTCCACGGGTTGTCGAAGAAGTAGTCCCGCGCGGCGAGGGAGGCGAGCTTCTTCCCTTCGTCGCCGAGGGCCATCTTCACGAGCCCCACGTCCAGGTGGCTCGCGTGGTTCGCGGCGACGAGGAACGACCCCGTGGGCGGCACGTTGGATCGCCCGCGCACGTCCAGCTCGAAGAGGCGGCCGTAGAGCGCGCGCTGGAAGAACTCGACCGCCGCCCGGCCCGCCGCCGCGACCGCGTCGGGGACGGGAACCTCTTCCTCAGGCTCGGCTTCCGCGCGCGGGACCTCGCGGCCGCGCTGCACCGCGCGCGGCCTCGCCAGCGCGCGGGCCAGGTCGCCGGCCGTCTGCAGGACCGCGAGCCGGCCTTCGTCCGGGGGCGTCACCCCCGCCTTCTCCAGCGCGACGGCCAGCTCCGCGACCAGGAGCGAGTCGATCCCCAGGTCCGCCGCGAGCCGGGTCTGCGCGGTGACGCTCCCGCGAGGTTTCTGGGTCAGCTCGGCGAGCAGATCGTAGAGCCAGGCGTCGTCGCCGCGCGCCGATGCTTCCTCGCTCCGCTTGCCCGCCTCGGCGGCGCGCTCGAGGCGCGAAAGCTCGGCGACGATCTGCGGCCGCTTCACTTTCCGCGTGGCCGTCTTCGGCAGGTCGCCATCCCAGAAATGAAGGATCTTCACCCGCTTCCAGAACGGCAGGTCGGCCGAGACGCGCGCGAAATGCTCGCGCGCCTTCTCGCGGACGTCCTCGCGCATCTCGCCCGCGCTCTCGTCCGGCTTGCGCGGCACGGCCAGGCAGGCGACGCGCTCGTGCGAACCCTTCGCCTCCGGGAGACCGACGATCGAGAGCTCCTGCAGCAGCGCGGTGCGTCCATACAGCTCTTCCAGCTCGTCCGGGTAGACGTTCTTTCCGGACGCGTCGAGGATCACGTCCTTCTTGCGGCCGACCAGCGTCAAGTGCCCGTCCTCGGAGAGCTTCCCCAAGTCGCCGGTGCGTAGCCAGCCGTCGCTGAGGACTTCCGCCGTGGCGTCGGCATCGTCGAGGTACCCCGACATGACGTTCGGGCCGCGGGCGAGGACCTCGCCGACTCCCTCCGCATCGGGCTGGTCGATGCGGATCTCCACGCCGGGGATCGGCGGACCCACCGTCCCGGTGCGCCGCTTGTTCTCGGGCAGGGTGACGGAGAGGACCGGCGCCGCCTCGGTGAGGCCATATCCCTCGGTCAGGTCGAAGCCCAGCTCGTGGAACGCCTGGTGCACTTCCTCCGGCAGCGCCGACCCGCCGGAGACGAGCAGCCGCAAGCTGCCGCCGAACTTGCGGTGGATGGGCCAGAAGAGCAGCTTCCCCACGTTGAAGGGCGTGCGGTTGCGCAGTTCGCCGTGGAGCGCCATCGCCGCCTGGACCGCGGCGCGGACCGCGGTGGGTCGCGCCGCGATCTCCTGCGTCAGCCGCCGGTGCAGGAGTTGCCAGAGCGCGGGCACGCCGATCATCGCCTGTACGTTCCCGGTCTCCAGCGCCTCTCCCAGCCGCTCCGCGGTCAGCTCGTCGAGATAGGTGATCTCCGCGCCGAGCAGGAGCGGCACCAGGAGGCCGCAAGTGAACTCGAAGGTGTGGTGCAGCGGCAGCACGCTGAGCAGGCCGTGGCCGACGCGCAGATCGAACAGCGTGGCGAGCTTGCTGGCGAGCGACGCGAAGTTCCTGTGCGTGAGCAGCACGCCTTTCGGCTTGCCGGTGGTTCCGCTGGTGAAGAGGAGGGAGGCGACGTCGTCCGCCGCGGCGTTCTTGCGCAGCGGCTGCGCGTGATCCGGCGCTCCGCGGAGCAGCTCGGGGAGGGGCAGGACCCGCAAGCCCGGCGGAGGCGCGCCGAGGCGTTCCAGCGCGCGCGGAGAAGCGATCAGCACCCGCGCACCCGCCGCCTGGGCGCAGTTCTGGATCTCCGCCGCCGACATCTGCGCATCGAGCGGCGTCGCGGTGGCGCCCGCCTTGAGGATGCCGAAGTAGGCCATCGGCCACTCGGGGCGGTTCTCCGAGAGCAAAAGCACCCGGTCGCCGCCGCCGACCCCCTCGTGCAGCAGCCGGCGCGCGGCGCGGTCGGAGAAGATCCCCAGCTCCTCGTACGTGACGCGGTCGTCGCGCGTCCGCGCAAGCTCGTCCGCGTTCTCCTCGCCGGCGAAGAAGCGCAGCGCGACGCGCTTGCCGAAATGGTGGACGGAAGCATTGAGGAGCTGGAGCAGGTCCTTGGGCTGCGGCACCGCGCCCCGCGCCTTGTCGCTCTCCTCCTCCAGGCCGGGAAAGACCCACTCCTCGAGCCCCTGGACGTGCACGCCGAGCCAGTACTTGCGCCAGTCGATCTTTTCGGGATCCCAGGGCAGCTTCTCCCGATCCCCCGGCGTGAGCCTGCGCCACAGCTCGCGCGTGTGCGCGCACTGGAAGACGAACCGCTCGCCCGCGACGAACGGCAGGTACAGGTCCCACATCGCCTCGACGGCGGCGAGCTTCTGGTCGGCGCTCTCCAGGGCCTGGTCGGCGCGCTTGAGCAGCGCGCTGGTGATCGGCGCCCCCCACGAGGCGCCTTTGTCGGCGATGAGCGTGCGGCCCACCTGGGCGAGCTTTCGGAAGAGCGGTGCGCTCGTCTTGCGGTACGCGGGGGCTTCGACCGGATACGGCTCCAGCCACTCGTCGAGAAAGGCGCCGATCCCGCGTCCATCGCGGCGCTTCTCGAAGTATCGCCGCTTGTAGATGGCGGACAGCTCGATGGCGCGGCGGATGTACATCGGGTTCGCGTCCCCGGAGGCGAGCTGGTAGACGCGCTCCGCCCGGCCGGCGCACGCCGCCCCCGCGACGCCGAGGATTCCCGCCGCGACGAGATCGACCGGGATGAGGTCCAAGACGAGCTTCTGCCCGGCGGGATAGACGCGCTGCCCCTTGAGCGCGAGGAACACGAGAGGAGCGCTGGTGGTGAATCCTTCGTTCCATCCGGGGAACGGGAAACGGAGCGCGCTCTCCACGATCGCGGGCCGCACGATGGAGTATGCGCAGCCGCTCATCGCGATGGCCTGCTCGCCCATCGCCTTCGTGTACGTGTACGTGTTGGGCCAGCCCCACACCTGCGCGCGCTCCATGCCGGCGTCGATGAGCTTCTGCGACAGCCACAGCTTGCGCTCGCGCCCCGCGGCGAGGCGGACCGCCTTCTCGTCGGAGGTGTCGCGCCCTTCCGATTCGAGGCGCCGCACGGCAGCGGCGCGGAAGCGCGCCTGCAGCGCATGATCGTCGGCCTGCTCGCGCAGCCGCTTGACCAGCCGATCGACGTCGGCCAGCTCCGCGTCGACGCTGAAGCGCGCCCCCGGGAGGTCCTCCCCTTCTTCTTCCGCGTGCTGCTTGGGGAAGCTCCCGACCAGCATCTCGTCCTCGAAGACCGGCCCGCGGCGCGTCCCGGCGACGAAACAGGTCGAGATGTGCACCAGCTTCGCTCCGGTGCTCTTGCACAGCTCGGCGGCGTGTCGCGCGCCTCCGGTGTTCACCGAGATGGCGAGCTCGAGCGACGGGTTGAAGGTGACGAGGCCGGCGCAGTTCACCACGCAGGCGAGCTTGCCGGCGAAGCTGCGCACCTGCTCCTCGGAGAGGCCCAGGAGCGGCTGGGCGACGTCGCCGGCGATGGGCGAGCACTTCTCCCGCAGGAACCGGTCGAGGTCGGCGCCGTGCTTGTCCTGCAGCGGCCGGAAGGGCGGAGCGGAAACGACCTTGCCGAAGAACCGGTCGTCGGCGCTGCCGCCGGCGCGCGGCCGGATGAGCACGTGCACGCGCCCGATCTCCGGATAGCGGTCGAGCAGCATTACCAGCGCCACCTTGCCGAGGAAGCCGGTGACGCCGGTCAGCAGGATCTCGCGGCCGCGGAACGCCTCCGCCAGATCGATCGGCTCCGGGGATTCCGCTGCGACCGCCTGGAGCGGAAGCGGCGCCGCGGGCCCCAGGTGCGGCACCCGGTCGGTCACGGCTCTTCCTTGGCGGCGACGCCGGGCTTGTGCGAGGCGCCGCCCTGCGGGCGGGCTTCCGGCTCCCCGAGCAGGCGGGTCGCTTCCTCGGCGGAGACGGCCACCTCGGTCATCACCACCGGGGGGTGGTGCATCAGCGTGATCTGCGCGGTGCGGCCCTGGCGCCCGCGCGCCATGTCGACCGCTTCCGCCAGCGTGTCCGCGCGCTCCCAGCCCATCAGGCGCGGCACGTGCTGGTTCTCGGCGCCGACGGCGATGATCTGCCCCAGGTGCTGGCGGCCGTTCTCGCCCCAGTACCACATGTAGAAGGGGTGCGCGCCGTGATACGCGTTGCCCTTCCGGTAGAGGTGCACGTAGC
Source organism: Myxococcales bacterium (assembly GCA_045802765.1). GTDB lineage: Bacteria > Myxococcota > Myxococcia > Myxococcales > 40CM-4-68-19 > VBKO01. Next base: position 860 of record JBJMQJ010000291.1, on the reverse strand, counting down.
TCGGGTTCTGGGCGAATTCGCGCTCGTACTTGCGGTGCAGCTCCATCGCGTCGGTCGTCTCCGGCAAGAGCCGGTGGAAGAACTCGATGTAGCTGGGGTGCTGCACCGGATCGAACTCGTCCATGCAAGGGTGGGTGAGGATCAGCGTCCCGCCCTTCTTCACCAGCGGGATGCCGCGGTTCATGTTGAAGAAGTACCCGCAGGCCATCACCTGCACGAGCAGCGGGTTCAAGATGGAGCTCACGTTGTACGGCGAGATGTAGGGGATGCCGCAGATGAGGATGTCCGACTGGCCCTTCACCTTGACGAAGACCTGCCGCCGGCACGCCTCGAGGATCTTCTCGTGCGCCAGCTCGGTCCGGCCGGCGGCCACGGCGATGAGCCCGTAGGCGGCGGGGACGCGGTGGAAGATCTGCTGCCGCAGCGCGCGCGGCGTCTTGCCCAGCGTCCAGCGCAGCCCGGCCAGCGCGGTGCGGTCGAGGTCGGTGAAGTCCTCCTCGCGCTTTCCTAGGAAGGCGAGCGGTCCGTCGTACATGCGGTTGTTCAGGCACGTCTCGATGTGGAAGACGTCGATCTGCTGATCGATGACGCGCCCGATGCGGTCCACCGAGCCGTGCAGCGCGGAGTGCTTCGGCTCCATGTACGACTTGCTGCCGCGGATGGCCTGGGGAGTGTGGTGCGCGCGCAGCCCCAGATAGTCGGTGAGCCCCGTGCCCACCGACTTGTGGCCGCCGTCCATGGGGACGAAGTTCACGTTGCAGTAGATGACGAGGTCGGCTTCCACCGCGCGCCGCGAGATGCGCACCTTCTCGTGCGCCTCGGTCTCGCCCAGCTCGATGATTCCGCCGGGCTCCTCGGCG
>JBJMQJ010000003.1:0-4034 GCA_045802765.1 Myxococcales bacterium | reverse complement strand
GGCGCGCGATGGACTCCGGCCGTTCGCCGAAGCGGCTGCGCACCAGCAGGCACGCCTCTCCGTCGCGATGGATGCGCGACAGCACGTACTCATCGTCTTCCCACCGTGTCTGCGGACTGCCTCCCGATGGCGCCATGCCGGTGCTCCTGGTTGGTGCCCAGGCTAGGACGTTCGTTGACTTCGCCGCGTCACCAGATCGCAGGTTTTTTTCATCCCCCGTCCGGGGTAGCTCGATCTACGGCGATCGCGGTATCTCTCAGTCTTCCGAAGATTTCCGGTCCGGGGAAATGCTGATCTCACGGCGTCCGAAGAGTCGAGCATCGAGGGAGAGCGCGCCAGGACCCAGGAGGAAGACCGCAGCCGCCACGATCACGGCCAAGACCGAGGCGAGCAGTTCGTTGAGGAAGACGGGAGTGTCGCGGGGCGGCCAGTACAGTGGGAGGCCGATGGCCACCAGGCCGGTGACGACGGCCAGCGGCGTCAGGAATCCGATCAGCAGCGAGGCGCCGCTCATGCCGGCAAGCAGTCCCGCGGCCAACCTCCACCAGCCGCCTTGCCCCCAATCCGCGAGGCAAGTTCCGCTGACGACGACGAACCAGCCCCCGACGGCCCCGCGCAAGAGCAGCAAGCCTGCTCCGGGGCGCCCATCCGGAAACGTCGAGAATAGCCGCTGCATGTCGGACGTACGCAGCGTAGGCAGATTCGGCCGGAAGGCGAATCCCTCGATAGTGGTATTCGGGCGGCAAGCTCCGAAACGACGGACCGGGCCGGACAGCCGCCTTAGAGCTGGATCATCCCGCGCCGGATCCCGATCGCGACGGCTTGAGTGCGATCGCGCGCTCCGAGCTTCTCCATGATGTGCTTGACGTGAACCTTGACGGTTTCTTCCGAGATGAAGAGACGTTGCGCGATGTCCTGGTTCCGGTTGCCGGCCGCGATTTGTTGCAAGACCTCGACCTCGCGAGCCGTCAAGCTCTCGTCGCCGACGTGCTCCGCGAGTTGGGACCCCACCTCTGGCGGAATCCGTTTCTTCCCCGCATGCACTTCGCGGATCCCCTCGATCAGGTCCTGCGGAGGCATGCTCTTCAACATGTACCCCCGCGCGCCCGCCTGGAGGGCGCGCTGCATCTCGACGTCACCTTCGAACGTCGTCAGCACGATGATGCGCGCCTCGGGAAATTCCGAGCGGATCGCCACCATCGCGTCGATGCCGCTCATGTCGGGAAGCCTCAGATCCATCAGGGTCACGTCCGGGCGCTGCTCGCGAAAGCTCAGGAGGCCCTCGCGGCCGCTCCCGACCTGGGCGACCAGCTTCATGTCGCGCTGGCTCTTGACCAGGGCGGCAATCCCCTCCCGAAGCAAGGGGTGGTCGTCTACGCAGAGAACGCGGATCGGGTCCTGTTCAGCCACTTGAGCTCGCTCACTTCCCGCCGTCGAGTCGTCCCGGATACAGCCGCGACAGCCATCGCCATGGCCGCCTTTGACCATGCGCCCGAAAAGCGATCCCGCCCGGAACGGACAACTCGACTTCGGTGCCGGTGTCTGCCCCGCTCCAGACCTTGAGTCGCCCGCCGATCCTCTTCGCGCGCTCCCGCATGCCGGCGAGCCCCCAGTGTCCCTCCCGTCCGGCCTGGAGAAGCTGCGCATCGATCCCGTGGCCGTCGTCGCGGACCGCGATGCGGAGTCCCTTCGCGGCGAACTCGACCTCGACCTCGATTCGATTCGCTTCCGAATGCTGGAATGCATTGACGACCGCTTCGCGGCCGATCCGGTAGACCTCGTCCCGGATGACGGCGTCGAGCGGGCGCGCCTGGCCCTCACCGATGACGCGGAAATCGATGCCTTCCTTCGCGTTCAATTCCTCGCACACCCGGGAGAGCGCCCGTTCGAGGTCGTCGTGGCTGCCTGCCGTGGGAGAACGCAGCCCTTTGACGGCGTTGCGTCCCTCTTCGATCACGCTTCTCATCAGCTCGAGCACCCGATTCAAGCGCGGCTTGTCCGCCGATTCAGCCGGAACGTGCTCCGCTACCACGTGGAGCTGCATCGACGCGCTCAAGAAGCCCTGCAACAGTGTGTCGTGCAGCTCCTGTGCGATGCGCGTTCGCTCCGCCAGCCGTTCCCGGAACTGGAGCTGCAGCCGGGACTTCACCTGCCGGATGCGCCATCGATAGGCCCCCCAGGCGAGACATCCGGCGGCTACGGCGCAGAGAACGAGGAACGCCCGCGTCTGATGAAAGGCCGGGACGATCGTGAACTCGAGAGCCGCTCCCTCCTCGTTCCAGACGCCATCGTTGTTGCAAGCGATGACGTGAAACCGATAATCGCGGGGCGCGAGGTTGGTATAAGTCGCGCTCCGGGCGCTGACCGGCCCCCGCCAGTTGGTGTCGTAGCCTTCGAGCTTGTAACGGAAGCGGACGCGTTCCGGGACCGTCAGGCTCGGAGCCGCGTATTGGAGCTCGAGACGCCTGGTATTTGGCGGCAGTCGCAGACCGGCCGACGCCTCCAGATTGCGATCGTCCGCGATGACTCTCTCGATGTTGACAGGCGGCGCCAGCGCGTTGCGAGGGTATCGGCGCGGGTCGATCACGGCGACGCCGCCGGTGGTGGCAAACCAGAGCCGCCCATCGGCCGCCCGGGTGGCGGTCGGAAACGGCCCCCGCTGTCGCGGAAGACCGCGCAAACCGTCCGTGGCGTCGAAGGTCATCCCCTCGACCCGATAAGACGCAGACGCGAACGCCTTGTCCAACTCCTGCGGCTTCACCCGGAGGATCCCGAGCGACCCAGCGAGCCACAAGTTCCCGTCGTCGTCCTCCACGACAGCCGAGACGGAGTTGCCCGGAAGGCCGTTGTCCTGCGTCAGCGTGACGAAACGGTCCTGATCCAAACGGCTCAAGCCGCTCTCGCCACCGATCCAGACGTGGCCTTCGCGGTCCTCTGCAATCGCGAGGACCCTGCCGCTCCTCAAGCCGTCCTTCGTCGAGTACAGGCGAGACGCGTCGCCTTCGAAGACGATCACGTCGCCGTTCTCGAAGCCCAGCCACATGCGCCCGGCAGCGTCCGCATGCAGGACCCGGCTGCGGTACGGCGGGAAAGCCGTTTGCGCCCGCAGGTCCGTCCACTCTCCGCCGCGCCGCCGCAGGATTCGCCCCATCGCGCTGCCGGTCGATATCGTCACCCACAGGTCGCCGGCCTTGTCCTCGGCGATTGCCTCGACCATCGCTCCGCTTTCGACGCCTGGGATATCGACGTACGAAAACGTCCCGTGACCCTCCTTGGCCAGCTTGAAACTTCCGCCGAGCCAGACCTGTCCGGCTGGACTTGCGTAGAGGGACAGGATCCGGCTCGAATCGGACGAGCTGTAAGGCACCAGCGTCGAGCCGACGAACTTTCCGTCTTGAAAACGGCGGACCGTGTCCCCCGTATAGCTGACGAGCCAGACACTCCCATCCGGGGTGGAGGTCAGCGCGATCTGCTGATCCGGCACCAGGTCTTCGCTCTCGGAGAAGGGAGTCACCTTGTTCTCGCGAAAGCGATCCAATCCGCCGCCCGTCCCGAACCAGAGGTTGCCTTCCCGATCCTTGAGCGCCGCATAGACTACGCTGCCGGAGAACTGGTCCTTGACGCCAAACCGATCGAGTGGGGCGTCGCGTCCCAAGTCCCGCGCGCGGCGCAGCCCGCCGTCGAGGAGGCCAACCCATAGGCTGTTGTCGCTGCCGAAGGTCATGCCCAGCGGCTCTTGATCGAGGGCGACCCCTCCGGAGGCCCGACCGCGTGGGTCAATCGGCCGCGCCTTCTTGCCGCTCGTGTCCGCGATCCAGACGGTACCGTCGGGCGCCTCGGCCATGCTCCAGATCATACCGACGGCATCGCCCGTCGGGGAGAAACGCATCGCGTTCTTGGGGAGAGCAAGGATGGTGTTGACGCGAACCGGATCCCTGCTCAAGCCGAAGTTCAATCCATCGGTTGCGACCCAGAGCGTGCCCGCCCGATCGACCAGGAGGGCTTGCGCTGCCGGGGCTGCATAGCCCATCTCC
>JBJMQJ010000290.1:0-6757 GCA_045802765.1 Myxococcales bacterium | reverse complement strand
TCCAGTCCATCCTCGCCGACGTCCGATCCCTCCCCGACCGCGCCATGCTGCGCGCGCACGGCGATGCGCTGCTCGCGCTCCTCGACCATTGGGGAATGCCCCGGCGGCTCCGGCGCGGCGAGCACGAGCCCGGAAACGACGAGCCGGGACCGTTCAGCCGCGCGGCCGCGGCGGCTCTCGCCCGCGATCAGGCGGCGCTCCGCGGCCTCGAAGACGCGTGCCGGGCGCTGGCCGAAGGGGCCGCGCAGCTCGGCGAGGCGGACCGCGCATTCTCCCGGGCCGAATGGGTCCAGGCGCTCTCGCGGGCGCTCGCGGGAGCGTCGGTGCCGCCCGGAGGGGCGCGCGGCGGCGCCGTGCATCTGGCCGAGCTGCGCGAGCTGGCGGGCCGCAGATTCGAGCACGTCCTCGTCGTGGGGCTCCTCGACGGCGAGCTGCCCGCCACGCCGGCCGTCGACCCGCTGCTGTCGGACGACGACCGGCGCGCGGTGAACCGGGCAGCCGGACGCGGCGTCTTCCGAGCTGCGGCGGTCGAGGGAGAGGCGAGCCTGCTGCCGCCGCGGCAGTGCGAAGAACCCCTCCTCTTCCAGCTCGGCTTGTGCGCTGCCGTCAGCCGGGCCTGGCTGTTCTGGCCGCGCTCCGACACCCGCGGCCGCCAGGCGCTCCGGTCTCCCTTCGTTGACGAGGCGGTCCGCGCGTCAGGGCTCTCTGCCGAGGAGGATCGCGCCTGCGCCGCGCCGCTCTCGCCCGTCCCGGCCGCGGACTCCTGCCGCTCGACGTCCGACCTGCTCGCCCGAGCGGCGCTGGAGGCATTCGCCGATCCGGCGTGGCGCGTCTCCGCTCCGCTGCCTCGCGCGGATGCGTGGTCCTTGACGGCCGCGGTCGCCGCGTCGCCGCTGGGCGGGCGCTTCTCGCGCGTCGCGAGGGCGGCGGCGGCGGAACGGGAACGGCTGCGCGCGTTCGTGGGGGGGGCCGAGCCCGGCAGGTTCTCCGGAAAGCTGTCTGGCGCTGCGCTCGAGGCGGTCGCGAACAAAGTGCGGTTCGGGCCGGACGCCCCGCTCTCGGCGCACCAGCTCGAGGAGCACGCGACCTGCGGCTTCCGGACGCTCGCCCACAAGCTCCTCGGCGTCGAGCAGGAGGAGCCCGGCGAGGACGACCTGGCGGCGCGCGAGCGCGGGTCGCTGCTGCACCGCTGCCTCGACGCGTTCTTCCGCCGGCTCGACGAGGAGGGTCGCCTCCCCCTGCGCGGCGACGCAGGCGAGCTGGAGACGCTGACCGAGGTCGCCGCGGAGGAAATGGAAACGTTCGCCGCCGAGGAGCACGTCGGGCGCAAGGCGCTGTGGGAGCTGCGGCGCGGCGAGCTCTTGCGCACGCTGCGGGACATCGTCGAGGCGGAGGCGCGGCCGGGCGGGCGTCCGATCGAATTCGAGCGACGGTTCGGCTATCCAGGTTCGTGGGAGGCGCTGCGCATCCCCGACCCCGCGGGCGCGGAGATCGCGTTCGTCCGCGGCGCCATCGACCGCATCGACCGCGACGCGGGCGGGTCGCTGCTCGTCATCGACTACAAGTCGAGCAGCAAACAGACGCTCTCGCGCAAGCTGCAACCCGCCGGGCTCTTCGCGCCCGAGTTCCAGCTCGCCCTCTACGTCGCCATGCTCCGCCAGCGCGAGCCCTCGACGGGCGTCGACGCCTCGTACATCAGCCTGCGCGACGCGGAGCGATCGACCAGGTTGGGGGACGCGATCGCCTCCGCGGTCGACTTCGGCGCGCTGCTCGAGATGGACCCGCTGCGCCGGGCCGCGCTGCGCCGCCTCGCCGGACCGCCGCTGAACCTGGCCGACGAGGTGTGGTCGCGCATCGGCAAGATGCGCCAGGGCCTCTTCCCCGTGCAGCCGCTCACCTGCGATTTCTGCGAGCTGAAGCCGGCTTGCCGCATCGTCGCGCTGCCCCCGGATCCGGAGGAGAACGGCGGGGCCTTGGCGGTGCCTGCGGCGGCGACCGAGGTGCCGCGTGTCTGACTTGCCGCCACTCTTCGGCCTCTCCGAAAGCGCGGTCGTGCAGGCCGGCGCAGGCACCGGGAAGACGCACAGCCTGGTGACGCTCTGCCTCCACCTGCTGGGCGGCGCAGGCCGCGCGGAGCCAGTTCCGGCGGCGCGTCTGTGGGCGGTCACCTTCACCGAGAAGGCCGCGGCGGAGCTCAAGGGGCGCATCCGGCAGCGGGTCGATGCGCTGGCGGAGTGCCCACCCGAGGAGGTGCAGCGCATCGAGCCCGAGCTCGCCGCGTCCGGAGCGCCGCCGGCACTGCTCTGGCGGCGGGTGCGGCGCGACCTGGGCGCCGCGCAGATCGGCACCATCCACGGCCTGTGCGGACAGATCCTCCGCCGGCATGCAGCAGCGGCGGGCCTCGATCCGGACTTCACCGTCCTCGACGAGGTCGACGCCCGGCAGCTGCGCGCCGACGCTTGCCTCGCCGCCGCGCTGGAGGCGCTGGAAGGGACAGGTCCCCTGCGCGACGCCTCCCGCAGGCTCTGCGCGGAGCTGGGCTTCCGGGGCGCTGGACGGTTCGGACGCGGACTCGCCGACGAGCTGTCCTTCCTGCTCGCCTCGCTCGGCGAGAGCGGGCGCGACGTCTCGCAGGTGGTCGACGCTACGCCTTTGCTCCACGCCGGCAACGCGGTCGCCGCCGAGGGGGAGGCCCGGCGCGCGTTCGCCGCCGCGCTCGACGATCTGGAATCGGAATTGCGCGCCGCGCGCATGCGCCGCGCTCCGAGCCCCACCACGATCAAGGCGCTCTCCGCGATCGAGGAGTACCGAGCTCGCGGTGCGGCGGCCATCGCCGCCGCTCTTCCGGGCGAGCTTTTGCAAGCGTGGACCCAGCTCCGCGGATTGCGCGGCGCGCTGCCGCGATCGCTCTCCGGGCGCGCCGGCGAGCTGATGCGCGCCGCCCGCGAGGCGCTGGAGACGCTCCTCGAAGCCGACGCGCAGGTGCGCTCCGCCCGGCTCTCCCGCGAGCTCGCGCTCGTCGCCGCCGAGGCGCGGCGCAGGTACCGCGCCGAGAAGTCGCGCGTCTCGGCGGTCGATTTCGACGACCTGACGAGACTCACGCGCGACCTGCTCGCAAGCGATCTTTCGGTCCGGCGGCTGGAGAAGGCGCGGCTCGGCGTGTTGCTCGTCGACGAATTCCAGGACACCAGCCGGCCCCAGCTGGAGCTCTTCGGCTGGTTGATCGAAGAGGGTGAAGGCACGGCGCCCGCCGGCTCCGGCCTGCCCGGCGCACGGCCAGTCGCGCGGGGCAAGCTGGTGGTGGTCGGCGACCGCAAGCAGTCCATCTACGAGTTCCGCGGCGCCGACGTCGCCGGCGCCCAGGCGTTCGCCGCGCGCGCCCTGCAGGACGGAGCGCAGCGATTCGTGCTGCGCACCTCACGGCGGTCGCTTCCGCCGCTCGTCGAGTTCGCGAACCGCCTGTTCCGCACCGCGCTCTCCGCCGCCGCCCGGCCCTTCGACACGCCGTTCGGCGACGAGGACGCGCTCGCGGCGCATCGCGCCGGGAACGATGCGCGACCGTGCGCCGAGCTGCTCGACGTGCTCGGGTCCGGAGTGGAAGCGGAAGCCGAGGTGGTCAGCCGCCGCATCGCGCTGCTCCTCGCGCCCGGCGCTCCCGAGCGGGTCCACGGGGAAGACAGCCCGCGGCCGGTGCGGGGCGGCGACGTCGCCATCCTGCTGCGCCGCTTCACCAACGTCGACGTCTTCCGGCGCGCGTTGCTCAAACGCCGCATACCCCACCTCGTCTTCAAGGGACGCGGCTTCTACCAGGCGCGCGAGGTGACGGATCTCACCCAGCTTCTCGCGCTGGCGGTCGACCCGGACGACGAGCTGGCGCTGCTCTCGGTGCTGCGCTCGCCGCTCGGCCCCGTCTCCGACGAGGGCCTCGTGCTCCTCGCGCGCCACGGCGGGCACGGGCTCAGGCTGCGCGCCGCGCGCGATCCCGCTGCGCGCGAGTCGCTGGCGCCCGACGACGCCGAGGCGCTCGATCGCGTCCTTCTGCTCGTCTCCCGGGTCCAGCGCGAGTGCGACAGGCTCGGACCGGCGGCGCTGCTTCAGGCCGTGCTTGCGGAGAGCGACTTCCTCGCGGCCATCTGCGGCGGTCTGTACGGCGAGCAGGCGGCGGCCAACGTCGAGAAGCTGGTGGGGTTCGCCCGCCAGCACGAGCTGCACGGGGGCAACGCCCGCAGCTTCGTCGCCCAGGTGAGGAGGCTCACCGACGACGACGCCGGCGAGGCCGACGCCGGCGTGGTCGAGGAGAGCGATCCGCACGCCGTGCGGCTGCTCACCGTCCACGCCGCGAAAGGGCTGGAATTCCCCATCGTCGTGGTGCCGGAGTGCGCGGCGCAGCCCCGCGGCGGGCCGGAGGGCGTCTTGCTCGACCCTGACCTCGGGTTGGCCTTGAAGGTGCGCGGGGCGGGCTGGAAGCGGTGGGGCACGCACGGCCTGCGCATCCGCGAGCTGCGCAAGGAGCGCGAGGCGGCGCAAGCGCGGCGGCTCTTCTACGTCGCCGCCACCCGGGCGCGCGATCTCCTCCTCTTGTCCGGGCGGGCCGCGGCTCCCCGGGTCGAAACCTGGCGGCAGTGGGTCGACCGGGCGCTGCCGGGCTGCGCGGGGCTGATCCGCGTCCTTCCCGACGGAGCGACGGGCGGGACCGAACCGGCCGTCGTGGGCGGCACGGCCTTGGTCGAAAGCGATGCGGAGCTCTCCGGCGCCGTCGCGCGTGCCGCGCTTCCCGAGCTGCCCGATCCCGGCGCAGCCGCTGCCATGCAGAGAGCGCGCGAGCTGGTCGCGCGTGTCGAGCAGCATGCGGATGGGCAGCCCTACGGAACGGTGCTCGCGCCGGTCACCCAGCTCGCCGACGCGAGCGCGTGCCCGCGGCGGTATCAGCTCCTCCATGAGCTGGGGCTGGAGGAGCGGCCGCGCGGCGCCGGCGCGTCGACGCTTGGCGGCGCGGCGGAGCGCGGCACCCTGGCCCACCGACTGCTCGAGCTCGCCTCGCTCGAGCCCGCAGAAGGCCGGGCCCGGCGCGATGAGCTGCGGCGCATCGTCGAGCTGGAAGGCGAGGATCCCGATTCGCCGCAGAACGCCGAGGTGATCGACGCGGTGGCCGCGTTCCTCGACTCCGGCCTGGCCCGGCGGATGGCCGGGGCGGACCCGCGGCAGCTTCACCGCGAGCTGCCGTTCGCGCTGCGGGTCGAGCCGCGCGACGGTGACCCGCCCGGCCCTGGCCTGCTGGTCCGCGGCCAGCTCGATGCGCTGCTGCTCGACTCCGACGGAGCGACGGTGATCGACTACAAGCTCTCGCGGGCCGCTCCTCCGCGGCGGTACCAGTTCCAGCTCGACGCGTATGCGCTCGCGGCGCGGGAGCTGACCGGTTCGACCCTCCCTGTCCGCAGCGGCCTCGTCTTCCTCCGCTCGCCCGGCGCTCCGTTCGCGCCGCGCGAGGCGCCCGGCGCTGCGGAGCTGGAGTCAATCCGCCGGCGCCTGCTCGAAGCGGCGCGCACCGTCGCGGTGGGGAGGCGCACGGCGGCGTGGCCGAAGTCGGAGCCGGCGCGCTGCCGGGAGATGGAATGCGGCTTCTTGCGCCGCTGCCATCCAGAGGAGAAGGAGGTGGCGACCGGGACCTGAGAGCGGCGTCAATGCGTCCTGAACAAGGTGAGCCATGCGGCCAGGGCGATCACGGCGAGCACCACCGCCGCCGCCAGGAGCGCGACTGGGTCTGGCGCGGATTCGCGGATCGGGCGCGAGGCGCCCTCGCTCGGCGATTGGGCTGAAGGATCGGGCGCGGAGCTGGGAGGTGCGTTCGCCTGGCCGCCTGTCCCGCCGTTCCTGGTGCGCCCTTTGGCCACGGAGGTGGGGACACTACACCAGGGGGCAGGGCCGGGCAGCCGCCGGTATAACAGGGGTTCCATGCCCGGGACGTCCGAGCTCATCGATTTCCGGCGGGCCTTCGTCTGGCTCTTGTGCGGCATGCTGTTGCCGAGCGTGGCGCTGATCGCGTTCGGCGTGGTCGCGGTCGTGAACGAGCGCGTGGCCGTCGAGCGCCGTCTGGAGACCGACTACGGCGCGCGACTGCGGACGCTCGACGCCGACGTCCGGGCGCGGCTGCAGCTCGCTGCCGGCGCGGCGGCGACCGAGGCGCTGGCGCGGAGCGACGTCGCGCTGCCGGCATTGACGTCCCGGACGCGAGTGCACGCGCACATGGTGGGAGCGCGGGAGGGCGCGCTCGTCGTCAGGCTGACGGGCGAGGCGCGGATCGACGTGCTCCCGTTCCTCGAGGAGTTCGCGCTCGGGTTCGAGGCGATCGTCGAGCGCGACCGCATCGCGCGCGCGAGCGCCAGCAACGGCGATCGGCTGCAGCAGACGTACGAGCGGCGGCTCAAGCGTGCGGCGTTCGACCTGCACGACGGGCCGCTCCAGGACCTCGCGGCGCTCGCCGGAGAGGTGCGCCAGCTTCGCTCGCAGATCGACGGCGCGGAGATGCCGGCCGAGGTGATGGGCGGACGCCTCGACGACGTGTCCGGGCGCATCGGCGAGCTCGACCGCGTCCTGCGCGGCGTGATGCACTCGCTCGAGACCTCCACGCTCACCGAAGCGGCCGTCGACGAGTCGCTCGAGCGCGAGGCCGAGACCTTCAGACGCCGGACGAACGCGGAGATCGACCTGAGCGTCTCGGGACCAGTCGACGACCTGACGATGTCGCAGCGGATCGCGG
>JBJMQJ010000289.1:0-8847 GCA_045802765.1 Myxococcales bacterium | reverse complement strand
CCGGCGCGAGCTGGAGGACACCTTCGAAGAGGCGCGGTCGAGGCTCGCCGGCGGGTCGCCGCCGCCGCTCTCGGCGGTCCGGCAGAAGCTGGTCGTGGCGGTGTTCGGCGGCGGGCTGGAAGATCCGGTGGGCGAGGAGCAGGCGCATGCCGTGGGGGCGGCCCTCGCCCGGGCCGGCACGCACCTCGTCTGCGGCGGCCTGGGCGGCTGCTTGGCCGCGGCGGCCCGCGGCTACCGGGAGGGGAGCGGCGAAGGCATCGTCCTCGGCATCCTGCCCGGCGCGTGGCGCCACGAGGCGAACCCCTGGATCGACCTTCCCATCCCCACCGGCGTCGGCGATGCGCAGTCGGCGCTCGTGGCCATGGCCGTGGACGGCGCCATCGTCGTGGGAGGCGGCGGCGGGACGCTCAGCGAGATCGGGCTGCTCTTGCGCGACGGCAAACCGGTGGTGGCGCTCCCGCACACGGGCGGGGCCGCCGAGATGGTAGGCGGCCGCAGACTCTACAAACACGAAGTCCTCGCGGCCTCCTCCCCGGACGAGGCCGTCACGAAACTCCTCCGCGCCCTCTCCGAACGCCCCAATCTCGCCAAACGCTGACAAAAACATTTCACCACGGAGCACACGAAGCTCACGGAGATTCGGTTTTTAGAACAAAAAACTCCGTGTGCTCCGTGGTGTGATCGTCTTGGCTTTCAGGCGGAGATGGCGTTCCACATTTCCAGGGCGGCGGCGGCCGGATTCGCGGCGCCTAGAATGCTGCGAGTACAGGCCACGCCGTGGGCGCCGGCGTTCACCGCGCGCTTCGCCCGCGGCGGAGTGACGCCGCCGATCGCGAATACGGGGAGCGAGGCAGCCTCGGTCGCCTCGTGCAGCGCCGTCATCCCTTGCGGTTCCTTTCCGGGCGTCTCCCAGACGGGACCGAAGAGCGCGAAATCCGCCCCCTCGCGGGCGGCGGTCGCCACCTCCGCGGGGGAATGGCAGCTCCGTCCGATGAGGGCGCCCGGGCCCAGCGTGCGCCGCGCGTCGGCCACCGCCGGCCCGTCGGCGGGAAGGTGAACGCCGTCCGCGCGAGCCGCTTTCACCACCTCGAGCCGGGTATTCACCAGGAAGGGCGCCTGCGCGGACCGGCACAGCGGCAACAGCGTGCGCGCCAGCTCGAGCAGCTCGGCGGGCGAGAGGTCCTTCTCGCGCAGCTGCACCGCGGCGGCCCCGATGGGAAGCGCCGAGAGCGCGGCTGCCAGCGCGCCCGGCAGATCCGGGATCGCGCGGCGGTCAGTGACGAGGTAGATGCGGACCAATCAGGTCCGCATATCAGATCACGCCCGTCAGGGGACTCGAGGCGCTGCCATACAGCTTGCGGGGAATCCGTCCGGCGCGGTACGCGAGGCGTCCCGCCTCGGTGGCGAGCTTCATCGCGGTTGCCATCGCGACCGGGTCCTGCGCGCCGCTGATCGCCGTGTTGACCAGCAGGCCGGCGACTCCCAGCTCCATGCAGATGGCGCAGTCGCTCGCCGTCCCGACGCCCGCGTCGACGATGACGGGCACCCTGGCCTGCTCGAGGATCATCTGCAGGCTATACGGATTGCGCAGCCCGAGGCCGCTGCCGATCGGCGCACCGAGCGGCATCACCGCGGCGCAGCCGGCCTCCTCCAGCTTGCGGCAGAGCACCGGGTCGTCGCTGCAGTAGGGCAGCACCGTGAACCCTTCGTCGATGAGCATCCTGGCGGCGCGCAACGTCTCCTCGCCGTCGGGGAGCAGCGTCTTGGGGTCGCTCAGCACCTCGAGCTTGACGAGCGGCCGGGGCCCGCCGATCTCCAATTCGCGGGCGAGGCGCAGCGTGCGGACGGCTTCGTCCGCGCTGAAGCACCCCGCCGTGTTGGGGAGCAGGACGCAGTCCTTCGGAATCCAATGCAAGAGCGACTTCTCCCCTTGCGCCTGCAGGTCGAGCCGCCGCACGGCGACGGTGACCATCTGCGCGCCCGACGCCGCGATGGCCTTCTGCATGGTGGGGAAATCCTTGTACTTGCCGGTCCCCACCACCAGGCGCGAGGTGAACCGGTGCTCGCCCAGAGAAAGCTCGTCGGACATGCCCTTATCCTCCGCCCACGAAGGTGACGATCTCCAGCACGTCTCCGGGGGCAAGCTTCTCCTCCGCGTGCCGCGCCCGCTTCACCACCGCGCCGTTGCGCTCGACCGCCACCCGCTCGGCGCGCACGCCGAGGTGCCGCAGCAGCCCGGCCACGGTGAGCCCCTCGGGCAGGTCGGTGCGCTCTCCATTCACGGTCGCCTGCATGTGCGCTGAATAGGCGGGGCGCCTCCCTGGGTCAAGGCAGCCGGGCCTCGCTGGCGCTCATGGGAACGGTGTGTGCCTTGTCTGAGCGGAGGGGCGGTGCAAGACTCCGCACTTCCGACCGACTCGAGGACCCGCTTGGAAACCGCCAGCCTGCTCCGCCAGGTCACGATCTTCCGCGAGCTGCCGGCCGAGGTGCTCGCCGACCTCGCGACCCGGGTACGTCCGCGCTCCGCGGAAGCCGGATCGGTCATCGTCAGCGCGGAGGAGCCGGGCGACTCGCTGTTCGTCATCGCGCGCGGCAAGGTGAAGGTGGTGCTCTACGGCGAGACCGGACGCGAGATCATCCTCAGCCTCCTGCACGCCGGCGACTTCTTCGGCGAGATGTCGCTCCTCGACCGGCAGCCGCGCTCGGCCAACGTCGTCGCCGTGGAGGACGCCGACCTGCTCTCGCTCGACCACGAGGCCTTCCGGACGCATCTCGCCACCCATCCGACCACCGCGCTCGCCGTCCTCGCCGAGATGTCGCGCCGGCTGCGCCACGCCGACGAGGTGATCGGAAACCTCGCCCTGCTCGACGTCTACGCGCGGGTGGCGCGCACCATCCGCGAGCTGGCGCACAAGGAGGGCGAGCCGGCGGACGGGGGCCTGCTCATCCGCGAACGTCCGACGCAGCAGGAGATCGCCGGTCTCATCGGGACCTCGCGCGAGACCGTCTCGCGGGCCTTGAACGACTTCACCCGCCGCGGCCTCCTGGAGATGCAAGGCAAGCAGATCCTCGTTCGCTGGGACTTCCTGCGGAAGGTCGAGGACGGGACCTGACGCGGCCGGGCCGGCGCGGCGGCGCCCTGCTATAAAGCGCCCGTGCCGACGTACCGGATCAGCAAGCAGCTCTGGTTCTGCGCCGCCCACCAGGTGCGCCTGAGCGAAACGCGCTGCGAGGCGCTGCACGGGCACAACTACCGCGTCCTGGTGCACGCCGAGGCGCGCGAGCTGGATCCGACCAGCTACGTGCTCGATTTCGCCGCGCTGAAGTCGGCGGCCGTGCAAGTCGCCGGCCGGTTCGACCACCAGAACATCAACGAGGTCGAGCCCTTCACCGAGGGCGGCCGCAACCCCACCGCGGAGGAGCTGGCCCGGTTCCTCGCGGAGGAGCTGGGGCGCCGCTTCGACGACCGCCGCGTGCGGATCTGCAAGGTCGAGGTCTTCGAGACCGACAACAACCGCGCGGAGTACTGTCCCTGATGCGCAACGGCGTCCAGGCGCGCGCGCCCGCCGCATTCGAGCCGCGCTTCGGCAGCGGCGTGCCGGCCAAGCTCGAGGGCGCCCTGGCGGCCGCCGTAATCGCGGCGGTGCTGGCGATTTTCTACTGGCTCCTCGTCAAGCTGCCGGGCCCGCTCGTGGTGCACGTCGAGGACGACACGCATCAGGGCGTGATGAACGCCAAGGTCGTCTGCGAAGGTCCCGACGGAAAGCGCTTCAGCGGCCTCACCGACGTGTTCGGCGAGGCGAAGTGGCCGGGGCTTGCGCAGGGCGCGTGGCGCTGCGAGGCGCTGGCGCCCGCGAAGTTCCACACCGCCACGATGGTCGGGTACGCCACCGTCGTCCCCCGCAAGCCGGCGATGTGGATGGCCCGCTTGGAACGCCCCGCGGCGGCCGTCGTGCAGGTGGTGCGGCCGCGGGGAGAGCCGCGCGCGGCGCCCGCGGTCCGCGCGCTCTGCCAGCAGGCGCCAGGCGAGGATGCGCCGCCGACGTGGGAGGCGCGCGCGGGGCTGCTCGACGGCCGCGCCACCCTGTACCTCCCCCACGGCCGCGCCTGCCGGGTGGGGCTGGTCCGTCCGGAGCTGCCGGCCGCGCAGCCTGGGCCGGTCGCCGACGCGAAGCTCGCCTGCGAGGCGGGTCCGTGCACCCCAGAGCTACGAGGCGGAGTGGGCGAGGAGTTGCAAGTGGTGCTGGCCCCGAGCCGTGCGCAGTGGGAGGCGGCGCGTCCTCCGCCCGAACCGGACTGAAGGCAAGGAGCCTGCGAATGCGGACGTTCCTCGCGTGCCTCTGCTGCTTCTTCGCCACCGCGGGGGTGGCGGCGCGCGCACCGGCGGGAAAGGCCTTCTCGGCGCTGCTGGACGAGGCGATGGCGCGCATGCACCGCGGCATGGCGTCGGCCGAGCGCGTCGGCGACCCCGACCGCGATTTCGTCGCCAGCATGATCCCCCACCACCAGGGCGCCGTGGACATGGCGCGCGGGCTGTTGCTGCACGGCAAGGATCCGGCGCTTCGCCGCCTCGCCGAAGGGATCGTCGCCGACCAGCAGACGGAGATCGCCTACATGCGGCGCTGGCTGCAAGAGCATCCCCGCCGCGCGCAGGAGGAGCACCGATGAGCGTCGTCCATGCATTCCTCGTCCTCGCCGCCGCCGCCGCGCCCGGTCCGCGCGACCGCGTCTACACGGCCGATCAGACGTCCAACACCGTCTCGGTCTTCGATCCCGCGACCGGCTCGTTGCTCGGATTGCTCAAGCTGGGCGCTCCCCGCTCCGACGTCCTCTCGCCGCTCTATCGCGGTCAGGCCAACGTCCACGGCCTGGGCTTCTCGCCCGACCACAAGACGCTCGCCGTCGTGTCGATCGCGACGAACGCGGTGACCTTCGTCGACACCGCGACGAACGCGGTGAAAGGAACCACCTACGTGGGGCGCGCACCGCACGAGGCGTTCTACACGCCCGACGGCAAGGAGGTCTGGGTCTCCGTGCGCGGGGAGGACCACGTCTCTGTCATCGATGCGGCCACCATGCGCGAGAGCGGCCGGATCGGCGTGCCCGACGGCCCGGGCATGGTGCGCTTCCGCCGCGACGGCGCCGTCGGGTTCGTCGTCTCGAGCTTCACGCCGGAGGCGGTGGCCGTGGACGTGAAGTCGCACCAGGTGGTGGCGCGCATCGCGGTGACGAGCCCGTTCTCGCCCAACCTGGACGTTTGCTCGGACGACCAGGTGTGGATGACCCACAAGGACGTCGGCAAGGTGACCGTGATCGACGCGCGTTCCTTCAAGGTGCGGACGGTGCTGGACGCGGGCCCCATCACGAACCACGTCGCGTGCGTCGACAATACGGCCGGGAAGTTCGCCTTCGTCACCGTCGGCGGGCTCGACGCCGTGAAGGTCTTCACGCGCGAGGAGCAGCCCAAGCTCGTCGCCACCATCGGGACCGGCGCGTTGCCTCACGGCATCTGGCCGTCGGACGACGGGACGCGCGTCTTCGTCGGACTGGAGAACGGCGACGGCGTGGCCGTGCTGGATGGCGTGGCGCGCAAGGAGCTGAAGCGGATTTTTGGCGGGCAAGCGCCGCAGGCCCTGGTCTACGTCTCCAACGCAGCGCCGGAACGCAACCAGTCCCATCTCGAGCCGCTCGACCAAGCGCGCCGGCCGCTCGTCATCGCGCTCCGCGCGCCCTCGGGCGGGGGCGCCGCGGGCAGCGTCGCCGTGCGCCAGCTCGGCGTCACCGACGCCCTCGATCTCCTGGCGCGCGGCCTGCCGGCGGACGCGAAGTTCACGCTTGCGGTGGCGCAGGGAGAAGCGCCCCCCTTCCACGACGTGCTGCCGCTCGCGACGTTCCGCACCAACGCGAAGGGAGCAGGTCAGGCGCAGGCCCTGGGTCCTATCCGCGACATCGTTTCGCCGGAGGGCGCGCCGGCGCCCGGACCGCGCACGATCGTCGTGACCGGCGCGGGAGGCGGTCCCGTCCTCCTCGGCAAGGTGGCGCCGTAACGGCGGCGCGGATCGATTCCGGCGGAGCGCGCTCCGTCAGCTCCGGCCGCCGAACACGTCCATGACGTCGCGGAGCAGCTTCACGCCTTCGTCGTGGGAGCGCTGGAAGCTGTTGCGGCCCATGATCGAGCCGAAGGCGCCGCCGTCGCGCAGGCCGCGCACCTCGTCGAGGATCTCCTGCGTGCCCTTCGCCTCGCCCCCCGAGAAGATGACGATGCGCTTTCCGTTGAACGAGCTCTGCACCACGTGCCGCACCCGATCGGCGAGGGTCTTGATGGGGATGTTGTGCTTCTCGAAGACCTTTTGCGCCTCGGGCTGGTAGATGAACTCGCCCGGCGGCTTCACCTTGACGACGTGCGCGCCCAGCTCGCAGGCGATGTGCGCCGCGTACCCGGCCACGTCCACCGCCGTCTCGCCCTTCTTGTCGGTGATGCCCTCGCCGCGCGGATAGCTCCACACCACCACCGCCAGGCCGTGCTCCTTGGACTCCTCGGTCAGCTCGCGGAGCTCCTCGTACATCGTGTTGCGCGCCGAGGATCCCGGGTAGATGGTGAACCCGATCGCCGTGCAGCCCAGGCGCGCCGCGTCCTTCACGCTGCCCGTCACGGCGGAGCAAGGCGGGTGGCCCTTCGACAGCGTGTCGCTGTTGTTCAGCTTGAGGATGAGCGGGATCTGGCCGGCGTACTTGCCGGCGACCGCCTCGAGGAACCCGAGCGGCGCCGCGTACGCGTTGCAGCCCGCGTCGATGGCGAGCTGGATGTGGTACTCGGGGTCGTAGCCGGGCGGGTTGGGCGCGAAGGAACGCGAAGGTCCGTGCTCGAATCCCTGATCGACCGGCAGGATGACCATCTTGCCCGAGCCGGCGAGCCGGCCGTGGTTCAGCATCCGGGCGATGTTCGTCTTGGTGCCGGGATTGTCGGACGGATACCAGCTCAGGATCTCGCGGATGCGCGCAGTGAATTCCATGTCGCCCTCTGGGAGTCTCGAAGGGCGCGAAGCTATCAGCCGCGAGCGGGAAGGTTCAAGAAATCCACGCTTGCCCTGTCGAGAAGCGGGCTACCTGACAGCGTGGAAGTACGTCCAGGTGGGTAGGCTCGCCCGATGCGCTACGGCGCGACCGCTTCCGCCTCGAGGACGGCCGGATCGCTTCAGCTCAGGTATTGGTCCACCTCGTCCGCGAGCGCCGCGATCCTCTCCGGGCTGCGGAACTCCGCGGTCAGCTCGAGGCGCGCGCCGCGCACCACGTCGCGCTCGCGCAGCATCACCAGCGAGCTCTCCAGCGTCGCCTTGGAGAGCGACTCGATGCGCCGGACCCGCCCGGCGAGCCAGGCGGCACGTCCCCGGTCGAGCGCCTGCCGCGTCCACTCCCGCGTGGGCATCGGCGCGGCGAGGAGCGGATCCAAGGCGTCCACCGCCACCAGGATCCCCTCCAGATACGGGCGCAGCAGGTCGCCGAGGAGCTGGCCGAGGCGTACGCCCGCGGGCACCGGGACCACTTCGTCGCCCTCGCGCACCACGATCCCCCAGCGGACGAGGAGCTGCAGCATCTCCTCGACGGTGGACTCGAGCGACCGCCCGGGGTCGAAGATGAACTCGTGCTTGAGCAGCCGCGACAGCTCCCGCGCGCGGTCCAGCACCGCCGCCCGCGGCGCTCGCTGCCCGCCGTAGCTGCGCACCGCCAAGGCGAGGATCGCCGGCGCGACGAGGAAATGGAGGATGGCGTTCTTGTGGTAGTCGAGCGCCATGCGCCGCTCCTCGACGACCGAGTAGAAGCGCTGCCCGCCCGCTTCCTGCACCTTGACGTTCCCGTCCGCGCCCAGCCTGAGCAGCGCGCGCTGCACGAGGCCCGACTCGCGCAGGCTCGCCGGCACAAGGCCCGGACCGCCGCTTTCCAGCTGCCACGCGGGCGTGCGCGCGCCGGCGTCCAGCGCCGCCTGGTGGAGGAACTCCGTGCGGGAGAGGACCTCGTCCTCGGACATGCCGCGGCGATCGTGGCTGAGCAGCACGGCCGAGACGAGCCCGATCGGCGCCAGCGGAGTGGCGCGGTTGATGCCCGCCGCGACGCGCAGCCCGAGCGCGCGGACCAGGGCGCGGCCCTCTTCGTGCGTGTGGTTCTTCGGGTCCACGCCGCGCTCCTCGAACAGGCGCGCGAGCGAGATCGGGTCGCCGACCCGAATGGTGATTCGCCCCAGCCGGCTGCGCAGCACCTTGGTGGCGGAGAGGAGCGCCTTGGCGTCCTCCTTCTGCTTCTCGCCGCCCAACAGCTCGTGCTGGTAGCTGCGCGCCTCGGCGATCTTCTCGTACGAGATGGAGATGGGAACGAAGTAGGCGTCGGGGCGGACGCCCGTGAGCCACGCTTCGACTTCCAGCGTGAGCATGCCGAGCTTGGGCGGAAGCAGCTTGCCGGTGCGCGATCGGCCGCCCTCCACGAAGAATTCCTGGGTGAACCCGTCGCGCAAGAGCCGCTTCACGTACGCCTGCATCACCGCCGAGTAGACGCGGTCGCCCTTGAAGCTTCGCCGGATGAAGAACGCGCCGCCCATGCGCAGGAAGCGGCCGACGGGCCAGAAGTTGAGATTGTCGCCGGCGGCGATGTGCGGCGGCTGCAGCCCGAAGTCGTCGCAGACGACCGACAGCACCATGTAGTCGAAGTGGCTCTTGTGCGACGGGCACAGGACGAGCGGGGCGCGTGCGCTCGCCTCGGCCAGCCGCCTCATCCCCGCCTCGTCGACGTCGACGCCATCGTAGATGCGGCGGAACATCCACTTGGCGATGCGCTTGAGGACGTCGACGCCGAGTG
>JBJMQJ010000288.1:0-2581 GCA_045802765.1 Myxococcales bacterium | reverse complement strand
CTCTCACTCTCGAGCAGGCTGCGCTGCGGCTGCTGCCGCAAGCGGCGAACCGCGGGCCTTGAAGCCGCGAAAAGCTCCGGTTGACCGGGTCGGCCGCGGGGACTACACCCCACCGACCATGGCCTTGCGCGCTCCGGTCGAGAGCCAGTCCACCGCGCTGGTGCGCTTCGACGCCGAGCGGCCCAAAGGCCTGTTTGGTCGCCTGCGCGGAGCAATGGAAAAGTGGACGCTGCAGCAGGGCGGGAAGGATCTCGAGGCGCGCCTCGCCCGCCTCGTCGCGCCGCAGAACGAGTACGGCGTGGACCCCTTCGGGCTGGATCTCGAGTTCGCCAAGGCCGCCATCGCTCCGGCGCTGTGGCTGTACAAGAACTGGTTCCGCGTCGAGACGCACGGCATCGAGCATGTCCCCGCCGGGCGCGCGCTGATCATCGCCAACCACTCGGGGCAGCTCCCCTTCGACGCGCTGATGATCGGCATCTCCATGCTGGTCGAGGCCGAGCCGCCGCGCATCTGCCGCGCCATGGTGGAGAAGTGGGCGCCCACCCTGCCGTTCGTGGCGCCGTTCTTTGCGCGCATCGGCCAGGTGGTCGGGACGCCGGAGAACGCGCGGCGGCTGCTGGCCGCCGGCGAGACGTTGATGGTGTTTCCCGAGGGCACGCGCGGGCTCAACAAGACCTTCGAGAAGAAGTACCAGCTGCAGGACTTCGGGCTCGGCTTCATGCGGCTCGCGCTGCAGATGCAGGCCCCCATCGTCCCGGTCGCGGTGGTCGGCGCGGAGGAACAGGCGCCGGCGCTGTGGGACTTCAAGGCCGCCGCGAAGATCTTCGGATTCCCCTCGCTGCCCGTCACGCCGACCGTGCTGCCCCTTCCGCTTCCCGTGAAGTACCGGCTTCACTTCGGCGCCCCGATGAAGTTCACCGGCTCCGCCGACGACGACGACGCGGAGCTGGAGCGCAAGGTGAAGGACGTGAAGGCGCGCGTCCAGGCGATGGTGAACCGCGGGGTCGAGGAGCGGAAGGCGATCTTCTTCTAGTCGCCGCCGATGGGGCGGCTACGCTTTTCGCCTCGCGGACATCCTGTCTTGTGCTCGGGAGGTATCCGTGCCGCGCGACACCGTCCTCATCACCGGGATCAGCGGCAACCTGGGGCGGACGCTCGCGCGCATCCTGCACCGGACGGAGAAGGTAGCGGGGCTCGATCGGCGCCCGTTCGCCGGCAAACCCAAGGACCTCGAGCTGCACCAGCTCGACATCCGCAAGAAGAAGGTCGAGGACGTCTTCCGCAAGGGCGAGATCAGGGCGCTGCTCCACATGGCGATCATGCACGACCCGCGTCTCTCGCAGTCCGAGCACCACAGCTTCAACGTGCTGGGGACGAAGGCCGTCCTCGAGTACGCCGCCAAGTACGGCGTGGAGAAGGTGGTGGTGCTCAGCTCCACCAACGTCTACGGGCCGAGGCCGGACAACGACAATTTCCTCACCGAGGACTCCCCGCTGCTCGGCTCGCAGAACTTCCCGGACATCCGCGACCTGATCGAGGTCGACATGTACGCGCAGCAGTACATGTGGAAGCACCCGGAGGTGGAGACGGTCATCCTCCGGCCCGTGCACATCGTCGGGCCGCACGTCCGCAATGCGCCTTCCAACTACCTGCGGCTCAAGCGCCCGTGGGTGCTGGCCGGGTTCGACCCGATGGTGCAGCTCATCCACGAAGAGGACGTCGGGCGCGCGATGCAGCTGTCGCTCAAGCCGGGGGCGCGCGGCGTGTACAACGTGGTCGGCCCGGGCGAGGTCCCACTCTCGACCATCCTGCGCGAGCTGGGCCGCCAGCCCATCCCGGTGCCGCACCTTCTTGCGCGTCCGCTGCTCGATCGGCTCTGGACGTACCGCATCACCGGATTCCCGCCTCCCGAGCTGGATCACCTGCAGTTCCTCTGTACGGTGGACGGTTCCAAGGCCGAGAAGGATCTCGGCTACCGCCCGTCTTACACCCTGCGCGAAACCATCCGCAGCGTGCTGGGCGAGGCGCCCGCGCGCGCGAATCTCTCCGTCGTGACCTGATTTCTTCGGCCGGCCGCGCGCCGCGGGATTATTCTCCCTCGCATGGCGGATCAGCTGCTCGTCTTCGCCGCTGCCGGCGCGGGAGCTCGCCTCGCGGTCTGCGTCGCGCCGAAGCTGTCGCGCGACGCGGCAGGGCGGCATGCCTTGGCCCCGGGCAGCGCGTCCGCCTTGGCGCAGGCGCTCGCCGGCACGCTGCTGCTCGCCGCCTCGGAGCGCAAGCCGCCGCAGGCGCGCGTGGACGTGCAGCTCGAGTGCGGCGGGCCGCTCAAGGGGTTGCTGACCGACGCCGACGCGTCGGGCGCGGTCCGCGGACTGGTCCGGGTGAACGGGCTCGATCGCCACGGCTCGGGGGCGGCGTCGCGAGGCGACGCGGCTCCGGGCGAGCCGCTGCAACGGTTCGATCCGCGGCCGCTTCTCGCCAGCGGCCACGACGAGCGCGCCGGAATGCTCTCGATCGTCCGCGCCGAGCCAGGCTCCGACGAGGTGATAGTTGGGTAGTTCGTCTTGTAGGGATAGTTTTT
>JBJMQJ010000287.1:0-9176 GCA_045802765.1 Myxococcales bacterium | reverse complement strand
GCCAGCCATACGGGCTCGGCCTGAGCGTCGAGGAAGTCGCTGAGCAGGCCGACGCTGGGCAGGCCCGGTTCGGCCCCCGCATCGCCCGCATACTGGCGCAGGCACAGCCGCACCCAGCAGATCGCCCCCGCCGCCCGGCCCTCGATCTCCACCGCCGCGTCGCCGTTCGGCGCCTTCACGACGTGGTAGGGGACGCGGCGGCGCTCGTCGGCCGTCTCGTCGAACTTGCGTCCCATGAAGCGCTTGATCGAATAGACCGTGTTCTCGGGGTTGGTGATCGCCTGGCGGCGCGCCACCTGCCCGACGACGACATCGCCCTCCTTGGTGAACCCGACCACGGAGGGAGTGATGCGGCTGCCCTCCTCGTTCTCGATCACCTTGGGATCGCGGCCCTCCATGATGGCGACCACGGAGTTCGTCGTGCCCAGGTCGATGCCGATGGTCTTCTTCACGTGTTTCCTTTCGCCCCGGAGGGTGCTGAAATCCTTCGCGGCTTTTGCCGCGGTGCGGCGGCTACAGTAAGTACGTAGGGAGGCCTGTCAACCGTTTGAGGTGCTCCATCTTGGCTTGCGGCTCGCGACTTGCGGCTTGCGGTACCGAGGCAAGCCGAACCGGGCGGGGGATAGGGGGCGCGAGCCTCCTCCGCCAGCCGCTAGCCGCCAGCCGCACGCCGGAGGAGCGAGCGTGAGCGAGCTCCGACAGGGCGACCTCATCGGAGGCCGCTACGTGCTCATCGAGCGGCTCGGGCTGGGCGGCATGGGAGAGGTGTGGCTGGCCGAGTTGCAAGGGGCCGGCGCCTTCCGCCGCCGCGTGGTGATCAAGATGCTAGCGCCGGAGCGGCGCGGCGACGAGCGCATCGCAGGCATGCTGGCGGACGAGGCGCGCGTCGTCGGGCTCTTGCACCACCCGGGCATCGTGGCTGCGACCGACTACCTCGAATCGGACCTCTACGGCCCCATCTTCGTGCTCGAGTTCGTCGACGGTTGCTCGTTGCGAAGCGCTCTCAAGGTGGCCCGCAGGCGAAACGAGCTGATGCCCGAGCCGCTCGCCGCCCACATCGGCGCGCAGGTCGCGCGGGCGCTCCACGCCGCGCATACGGCCTGCGACCGCGACGGCCGTCCGCTGCACCTGGTCCACCGCGACATCTCTCCGGACAACGTGCTCCTCTCCCGCAGCGGCGGCGTGTACCTCGGCGACTTCGGCGTCGCGCGCGCCCGCGGCACGGCCGAGGTGAATGACCCCGACGCCGGGGCGAAGGGGAAGCTGGGCTACATCGCGCCGGAGCAGGCCAGAGGCGATGCGGTCGGTCCGCAGGCCGACCTCTTTTCCCTCGGCCGCGTCGTGGCGGAGGCGGCCGACGTGCGCTGCAGCCACGCCTTGCGCAAGGTGCTCGACAAAGCCACCGCGCAGGACGCGCGGCACCGTTTCCAGACGGCCGCCGAGCTAGGCGCGGCGCTCGTCCGGGTATGCCCGACGCCTCCCGATCCGGACGGAGCGCTCGCGGCATGGTTGCACCGGGCGGCCCCCGAGGCACTGCAGCACCGGCGCACCAATCCCGGCGCCGCGCCCGCGGTGCGCACCGAAGCTCCCCCCGCCGGCGTGCCCGTCGCAGCGTCGCCGGTGGGACCCGGTGGCGCGGGCGCGCAGGCCCTCTTCGCCGAGCTTGCGCCGCCGCGGCGCCGCGCGCTCAAGATCGTCGCCGCGCTCGGCGCGTTGCTCGCGCTCTCGCTTCCGGCCGCCTGGATCGTCGAGGCGGCGCGGAGCGCGCACGCGTCGCGGCGCGCAGCGGGATTCCACGCCGCGAAGGGCGAGCTCCGCGTCTTCAGCCGGCCCGCGGGTGCGGAGGTGTACGTCGACGGAGCATTGCGGGGGTCGACACCGTTGACCCTCGAGCTGAGCGCGGGCCAGCACGCGGTGCGCGTCGGCGATCCGCGCTCCGCCCGGTGGCGCGACGCGGACGTGCGCATGCACTCCGGATCGTCCGGCCGCCTGGACTTTGATCTCACCCAGTAAAAAGCTCCACCTTTCCAAAAGATGAACCGCGAAGCGCGCGAAGGGCGCGAAGTTGTGTTTTCGAAAATTAACTTCGCGCGCTTCGCGCTCTTCGCGGTGATCTTTTCGCCTTTGCATCGTGCGCGGGTGTGCGCCGGCCTGCGGCGAAGGGAGTGACCACAGCGCACCACGCGCGCGCAGCGCGAGCGCCGCGCGCCGCACAGGAGCGCTCCTGCTCTCACTTTTGAGAGGGAGTCGTGCTGTTGACACGCTACTCAAGATACGATACTTGCGTGAATGCACTCACGCGACGCCACTGACTGGCGTCGTTTCGATCCACCGGGAGGGGCCCGAGTGGCGCGCGAAGTGGACGAGTTCGAGCGCTTGGAAACGACCAACCCGCACGGCGTCTCTGCCGCGCAGATCGTCGACTTCTTCGCCCCCCGTGGAGTGAAGCTCGCGCAGGCCACTTTCCGCAAGTACGTCCAGCTCGGCCTGCTGCCGCGCAGCCGGCGCGTCGGCGAGAAGGGCAAGCACCGCGGATCGCGCGGGCTCTACCCCGCCACCGCCGTGCGCCGCATCAGCCTGATCAAATCGCTGATGGACGAGGGCATGACCCTCGACGAGATCCGCCACTCGTTCGTCTTCTTCCGCGGCCAGCTGGACGGCGTCGAGCGCGCCCTCGACGACCTCTTCGCCGCGCTCGACAAGGCGATCGCCGAGAAGGCCGACATCAAGGCTTCGCGCCGCCGCGAGCTGGAGCGGATGCTCAACGACGGCCGGCACAAGGCGCACCAGTTCGTCAAGGAAATGGAACGCACCGTTTCGCAGATCACCGCACGGGAAGAGACCGGAAAGGGCGACCGATGAGCGAGCCGAAACGCAACGTCACCCCGGATCTACAGGAGCCCGTCGAGGCCGAGCGGCCCCGGCAGCGCGCCCGCACGATGAGCCGCAAGGAGATGGCTCGCCAGTTCCGCCAGCAGATGGCGGCCGGGGGAATCGATCCCGAGCTGCAGACGCTGATGGCGGAGATGGAGGCCAGCCGGCCCAAGTCGCGCGCCGACTGCGCGACGGCGGCGCGTCCGTGCCCGTACGTCTCCTGCAAGTTCAACCTGTACGTCGACGTCAACCCGCGCACCGGGTCGGTGAAGATGAACTTCCCCGACAAGGAGCTGTGGGAGCTGGCCGACACCTGCGCGCTCGACGTCGCCGACCGCGGCGGCATCACGCTCGAGGAGGTGGGGGTCATCATGAACCTCACCCGCGAGCGGGTGCGGCAGCTGGAGACGCGCGGGCTGACCAAGCTACGCGTCATCGCCGACGACGGTCCGCGCAAGATCGAGCCGGACGACGACGACGAGTGATTCTGCTGGGCTTCGGGACCCGCGCCGGATTGCCGCACGCGAGCGGGGCCGCGGACGAGGCCGGACCGCCGCCGCATCCCCGGCGGCTGTGGTATGGAGCCGCGCATGGCCGTGGCGCGCGCCCTGCTTTCCGTCTCCGACAAGTCCGGGATCGTCGACTTCGCGCGCGGGCTTGCCGCGCTGGGGATCGAGCTGCTCTCCACCGGCGGCACGGCGGCGCTTCTCGCCCGGGAGGGCGTAAAAGTCACGCAAGTCCAGGATTTTACGGGCGCCCCCGAGATGCTCGGCGGCCGGGTGAAGACGCTGCACCCCAAGGTGCACGGCGGGATCCTGGCGCGGCGCGATCTCGCCTCCGACCAGGCCGACATGAAAGCCCAGGGCGTCTTGCCCATCGATCTGGTGGTGGTGAACCTGTATCCCTTCCGCGAGGCGGTCGCGAAAGCGCTCCCTTCCGACGAGGTGATCGAGAACATCGACATCGGGGGACCCTCGATGCTGCGGTCGGCGGCGAAGAACGCCGCCCACGTGGCCGTGGTGGTCGATCCCGCCGATTACGCCACCGTGCTCGCCGAGCTGCAGCAGAAGCGCGAAGTGCACATCAGCACGCGCCGCCGCCTGCAAGCGCGCGCCTTCGCGCACACCGCGGCGTACGACGCGGCCATCGCCGGGTGGCTTTCCGAGCAGCTCGCGCAAGAGCAGAAGGACGAGGTGAGCAGCTTCGCCGAGTCTCCGCCCCTGCCCGAATACCGCCTCAAGCAGGCCCTGCGGTACGGCGAGAACCCGCACCAGCAAGCGGCGTTCTACGCGGCCGTCCCGCCGCCGCGAGAGCCGGCGCTTTCCATGGCGCGGCAGATCCAGGGAAAGGAGCTCTCCTTCAACAACCTGCTGGACGGCGCGGCGGCCCTCGAGGCGGTCAAGGAGCATGCGCACGGCCCCGGCGGAAAGGCCGCCGCCGTCGTGGTCAAGCACACCAACCCGTGCGGCGTGGCCCGCGCGAGCACGGTGCTCGATGCGTACCGCGCGGCGCGAGAGGCGGATCCGGTCAGCGCGTTCGGGGGCATCGTGGCGCTGACGCACCCGGTGGACGCGGCGACCGGCGCCGCGCTTTCGGAGACGTTCCTGGAGGCGGTCATCGCGCCGTCGTTCGAGCCCGGCGCGCTCGAGGCGCTCAAGGCAAAGAAGGCGCTGCGGCTCCTCGAGCTGCCCTCGCTGGCCGAGGGGCGAGACTCGTGGCAGCCCGAGGCGCGCGAGCTGCGCAGCATCCCCGGCGGGCTCTTGGTGCAATCGCGCGATCTGAAAGGCGCGGACGCGCGCGGCTGGAAGGTGGTCACGCGGCGCGCGCCGACCATCGAAGAGATGGAGGCGCTGCAGTTCGCCTGGCTGGTCGTGAAGCACGTCAAGTCGAACGCGATCGTGCTCGCCTACCGCGACGTGACCGTCGGGATCGGGATGGGGCAGACCAACCGCGTCGACTCGGTGCGCATCGCGGCGGAGCGCGCCGGCGCCAAGGCGCACGGAGCCGCTCTCGGATCCGACGCCTTCTTTCCCTTCCCGGACGGTGTGGAAGCAGCGGCCGAGGCGGGGGTCGCCTGCATCGCGCAGCCGGGCGGCTCGGTGCGCGACCAGGAGGTCATCGCGGCGGCCGACAAGCACGGCATCGCGATGGTCTTCACCGGTGATAGACACTTCAGGCATTGACGGGCTGGCGGCGGGCGGCTGGCGGCGGGCGGACCATCGGTCGCGCCACCGGGTCGCGAGCCGCCGGCCGCGACTCGGCGGACAATGGGCGTGAAGGTCGTCGTGATCGGATCGGGCGCTCGCGAGCACGCCTTGGTGCGCGCGCTCATCCGTGGCGCACGCAGCGGCGAGGCGCGCGAGGTGATCGCCATCCCCGGCAACGCGGGGATCGCGGAGGAGGCGCGCTGCGTTCCGGCGGCAGGCTCCGCCGAGGCGCTCGCCGCCGCCGCGCTCTGGGAGAAACCGGATCTGGTGGTGGTCGGACCCGAGGCGCCGCTCGCCGAAGGCCTCGCCGATCGCCTTGCGCACGAACGCATCGCTTGCTTCGGCCCCATCGCCGCGGCGGCGCGCATCGAGGCCTCCAAGGCGTTCGCGAAGGACGTGATGGCCCGCGCGGGAGTGCCGACCGCGCAGGCCGCCGTCTTCGACGATCCGGAGGAGGCGAAGGCCCATGCTCGCGGCGCCTGCGTGGTGAAGCTCGACGGCCTCGCGGCGGGCAAGGGCGTCATCGTCTGCGACGACGCGGCCGGGGCGAGACGCGCGATCGAAGAGCTGTGGACGGCGGCGTCCCGAGGGCCGGGTCCCGTCCGGCTGCTCGTCGAGGAGCGGCTGGAAGGGCCCGAGCTGTCCGTCATCGCGCTCACCGACGGATCCGCGGTGCTGCCGCTCGCGCCCGCGCGCGACCACAAGCGTCTCGAGGACGGCGACCGCGGGCCCAACACCGGCGGCATGGGCGCGATGAGCCCGCCCCGCGACGCGACGCCCACGCTGATCGACGAGGTGGTGCGCACCGTCCTGCAGCCGACCGTGCGCGAGCTGGCGGCGCGCGGCACGCCGTTCCGCGGCGCCCTCTACGCGGGGCTCATGCTCACGCCGCGTGGTCCGCGCGTCCTGGAGTTCAACTGCCGGCTCGGCGACCCCGAGGCGCAAGCCATCCTGCCCCGGCTGCGCGGCGATCCGCTTCCGCTCCTGCTCGCGAGCGCGCAGGGCGGGCTCGCCGGCCAGCAGCTCTCCTGGGACCCGCGCGCCGCCGTCGCCGTCGTGATCGCCGCTTCGGGCTATCCGGGGACGCCGCGCGCAGGAGACGAGGTGGGCGGTCTGCGCGAGGTGCAGCAATCCGACGATCTCTGGATCCTGCACGCGGGCACGAAGGTGAAGGACGGCAAGATGGTGACCGCGGGCGGCCGCCTTCTCACCGTGGTTGCGTTGGGCGCGGGACCTCGGGAGGCCCGCGCGCGCGCCTACGAGGCCGCCGGCCGGATCCGCATCGAAGGGGCGCAGATGCGCCGCGACATCGCCGCGGGGGAGGCGTAGGTGAGCGAGGCGCGGGCGGAGCTGCCCGTCCCGGAGCCCGTTCGCGCGGCGGCGCGGCGGGGTTCGCCCGGAGGAGCGCGGCCGTTCGGGCAGCTCGACCGCCTCGTCGGGCGGCAGTTCCTCCAGCTCTTCCTCGCGACGCTGGGCGGCGTGGTCCTCCTGTATCTCACCGTCGACTTCGCCGACCGCGCCGGCAGCTTCTGGGGGCGCGCCTGGGGGAAAGCGGCGCTCGAGCTGTACTGGAACAAGGCCGCCGTCGTCGCCTACCAGCTCGCGCCCGCGGCGCTGATCATCGCAGCGGCCCTGCTCGCGACCCTGCTGGCGAGGCGGGGAGAGCTGACCGCGCTCTTCGCCC
Organism: Myxococcales bacterium; assembly: GCA_045802765.1. GTDB lineage: Bacteria > Myxococcota > Myxococcia > Myxococcales > 40CM-4-68-19 > VBKO01. The sequence goes on along the minus strand of JBJMQJ010000287.1, from coordinate 2,411 downwards.
TGGGCGTGCGCCCCTGGCGGCTGGCGGCCCCCATCGCCGCCGTCACCGCCGTCCTGGGAGGCCTCCTCTTTCTCCTCGGCGAACGAGTGGTGGTGCGGGCCGACGCGCGCGCCGAGGAGATCCAGGTCAAGCGCTTCAACCGCTGGGGGGACTGGGCGACCTACCACGCCGGAGCGAGCTGGCTGCGCGGCGAGAACGGGCGCATCTATCACCTGGGTTCGGAGCGCAACGGCGGATGGGAGCCGGCGACGGTCCTGGAGATCACCCCGCCGTTCCGCCTCGCCCGGCGCATCGACGCCCGGCGCCTCGAGCCCGCCGGTCTGGGCCGGTGGCGCTTCCTCGACGCGGTCGAGACCCGGTACGCGCTCTCGGCCGAGCCCGGGGGAATCGTCGCGGAGGTCCGCGCCGAGGTGCTGGAGGAGCGATTTCCCGAGACGGCGGCCGCGCTCGAGCTGCGCAGCGGACGCCCGCGCCAGCTGTCGTGGCGTCAGCTCCGCGAGCAGGCCGAGCGGCGCGCCCACCTCGGCCAGCCGGTCCGCGAATGGGAGCTGGCGTTGTGGGAGCGGGCTGCACACCCGGTGACGGTGCTGCCGGCGGCGCTGGCCGGGCTGGGCCTCATCCTCTGGCGGGCGCGTCGCCGGCGCAGGCTGCCGCTCGCGGGCGCGGTCGCGCTGGGAATCGGGCTCTCGATGGCGCTGTGGGCGGTCTCGGTCGTCGTCCACGCCGCCTCGCTCTCGGGCGGCTTGCCGACCTGGTCGGCCGGGCTCGCCCCGCCGCTGTTCGCTTCGGCCGTCGCGGCGTTCACCTTCTGGCGAGCGTGACCTCCTTGGCTTTACTCGCGCTTCTGGGTAGAAGCGCCGCGCGGCGTCACGCCGGCGAAAGGATCGCATGAAGGGCGTCATCCTCGCGGGAGGCACCGGGTCGCGCCTGTTCCCGCTGACGAAGGTCACCAACAAGCACCTGCTGCCGGTCGGGCGGGAGCCGATGATCTTCCATCCGGTCCGCAAGCTCACGCACGCTGGCATCGACGAGATCCTCGTGGTCACCGGCGTCGAGCACATGGGCGACGTGGTGACCCTGCTCGGGTCCGGCAAGGACTTCGACTGCCGCTTCACCTACAAGGTGCAGGACGAGGCGGGCGGCATCGCGCAGGCGCTCGGCTTGGCGGAGAACTTCGCCGGCCGCGACCCGATGTGCGTGATCCTGGGGGACAACATCTTCGCGGATCCGATCGCGCCGTTCGTGCGCGCCTTCGACAAGCAGGGCCGGGGCGCGCGCCTCTTGCTCAAGCAGGTCCACGATCCGCAGCGGTACGGCGTCGCCGAGGTGGACGGCTCCCGCGTGGTGCGCATCGTCGAGAAGCCCAAGAAGCCGAGGAGCGATCTGGCGGTCGTCGGCGTCTACTTCTACGATTCCGAGGTGTTCGCCATCATCCGCACCCTCAAGCCCTCCGCGCGCGGCGAGTTGGAGATCACCGACGTGAACAACCATTACCTGCGTGCCGGCATGTTGCAATGCGACCGCCTGTCGGGCTGGTGGACCGACGCCGGCACCTTCGACTCGCTGCACGCCGCCAACCAGCTGGTCACGGGGCGCGCCACGTCCGCGGTGGATGCGGAGCGGGGGTAGGGTGCCCGCCGTCCTGGTCACCGGCGGGGCCGGTTTCATCGGATCCAACCTGGTGCGCTACCTCCGCAACGAGCGGCCCGGCTGGACCGTCGTCAACCTGGACAAGCTCACCTACGCCGGCAACCTCGAGTCGCTCGCCGACCTGCGCGCCGACCCCGGGCACCTCTTCGTGCGCGGCGACATCGCCAACGCCGAGCTGGTCGAGCACCTCTGCGAGCAGCACGAGGTGGAGGCGATCTTCAACCTCGCCGCGGAGAGCCACGTCGACCGCAGCATCCTCGGTCCCGGCATCTTCGTCGAGACCAACGTCTCCGGGACGCAAGTGCTCCTCGAGGCGGCGCGCCGCGCGGGCGTGAAGCGATTCGTGCAGGTGAGCACCGACGAGGTGTACGGCTCGCTCGGGGCGGAGGGTCGCTTCGGCGAAGCGTCGCCGCTTCGTCCGTCCTCGCCGTATTCGGCGTCGAAGACCGCCGCCGACCTGCTGGCGCTCGCGTACCACCACACCTTCGGGCTCGACGTGATCGTCACGCGCTGCTCGAACAACTACGGCCCCTACCAATTCCCCGAGAAGCTGATCCCGCTGATGATCGCCAACGCGCTGGAGGGCCGTCGGCTGCCGGTCTACGGCGACGGCATGCAGGTGCGCGACTGGATCCACGTGGAGGACCACTGCCGCGCGCTGCTGGCCTGCCTCGAGAAGGGCAAGAGCGGCGAGGTCTACAACATCGGCTCGGACAACGAGTGGCCCAACATCCAGATCGTGGGCCGGCTGCTGGAGATTC
>JBJMQJ010000286.1:0-10195 GCA_045802765.1 Myxococcales bacterium | reverse complement strand
GATCACGTCGACTATCGCTTGGAGTTCGCGCGGAACTGGCTCGGTGTCGAGACGATCAACTTCAGGGACGTCGACCTGGTGACCGTCGTCAAGGGGATGACCGACGACCGCGGCGCGGACGCTTCCATCGACGCGGTCGGCTGCGAGGCGGCCGCCACGCCCGTCCACCGCGCGCTGGGCATCTACAAGAAGCTGGAGGCGGGCTCGCCGCAGGCGATCAACTTCGCCATCCACGCGACCAAGAAGGGCGGGGTCATCTCGCTCATCGGCGCCTATGGCCCTCCGTACAACGGCGTCGATATCGGCACCTTCATGAACAAGGCGCAGAGGATGAACACCGGACAGGCGAGCGTGAAGCGGTACATGCCGCGGCTGCTCGAGCACGTCCAGGCCGGGCGCATCCGGCCGCAGCAGGTGTTCACGCATCGCCTGCCGCTCGACCGCGCCCCCGAGGGCTATCACATGTTCGCGCAGAAGCGGGACGGGTGCATCAAGGTGGCGCTCCTGCCCGACGGGAACGCGACGCTTCACTGACCGCTGCCGATAGGCGGCCCTGCGCTTTGCAGATTGGAGACGCCGATGGATCCGGTGCCGAGAGCGACCACGCTCGACGAGGTGGAAGGCAGGTCCGGCTACCAGGCGGTGCAGCCGCCGGGAAGGCCGCCGTACTGGGGCATCGATCGCGATCCCGCGCGCCGCCCTGGAGTTCCGCGGATGCGCGAGCCGCAGCCGTGGCCGAATACGCGATTCCCGCCCGAGCGCCAGCTGGGCAGCTCCGCGGTGCCCAAGCACGGCCGGCCCAACAAGCCGTTCCCGCCGGTGTTCGGCACTTCGTGTCCACCGCGCGGACTCTCCGGGGCGATCCGCAAGCTGGCCTACGGTCTTCCGGACCACTACCCGACCCACTGGTTGCTGCTGCTGCTCGGCGACCGGGTCGAGTCCTGGGGAACGCGCGCGCGCCGGGCGCTGCCCGTCGCATTGCCCGTCGCGATCCTCGCAATCGTCGTGCGCCGCGCGCTGGCCTGACGAGTTGCAAGGGCGCCGCGGCCGCGCGTCGGCCTCGGCGCCCGCGGCCGCGCGCTCAGGGCCCGAACAGATAGATCGCCCAGGGCTGCTCGTGCCGCTCGAGCGTGAACGACCCGTTGGCGCCGCCGGAGATCGACCCGGCCATCGAGTCGCCCGCCACCACGCCGTCGAAGCTCCCTTCGCCGGGCAGCTCGAAGTGGACGCTGGTCGCCGTCACGCGCACGTCCTGGAGCGGGACGGAGTTGTCGCCGGCGGTGAAACGACCACGCCAGTCGCGATCTTGCGCGGAGAAGTCGACCGCGATCGGCGCGCGTAACCCGTTGCGCAGGACGACGCCTTGCCAGCGCCCCTCGACCGTCTCGTCCGTGAAGGGACGCGGCGACGCTCCCGCGCAGGCGCCGAGCAATAGGATGCTCCCGATCAAGAGTGCGATTCTCATGGCTCCTCCGATTTTCCGATTCGGACGTGGGATGCTCACGGTCCCTGTTTCGATTCCCGGCTCGCGTGAAAGCATGCGATGCCGCTCTCCGATCCGGCGCGCCCGCCCTCGCGCCTTCGTGACCGGCGCGGTAGGTTCCCGGCACGATTGGAGCGCGCATGAAGGACTTCGCGGGCAAGGTGGCCGTCATCACCGGAGCGGGAAGCGGATTCGGCCTCGAGCTCGCGCGCCTCGGCGCCGGGCAGGGAATGAGGCTCGTGCTTGCGGACGTGCAGGAGGACGCGCTCGCCGCGGCGGTGACGGAGATGCGCTCGCGCGGAGCGGATGCGCTCGGGGTCCGCGCCGACGTCTCGAAGGCGGAGGACGTCGATCGCGCCGCGGCCGCCGCGAAATCGGAATTCGGCGCGGTGCACCTCCTGTTCAACAACGCGGGCGTGGCCGGCGGCGGCGGCTATCTGTGGGAGAGCCGCCTCAACGACTGGAAGTGGATCCTCGGCGTCAACCTGATGGGAGTCGTCCACGGGATCCGCAGCTTCGTCCCGCTCATGCTCGAGCACGGTGGCGAGGGCCACGTGGTGAACACCGCCTCGGCGGCGGGGCTCGTCTCCAGCCCGCTGATGGGCGCCTACAACGCGAGCAAGCACGCGGTGGTGACCCTCAGCGAGACGCTGCACCACGAGCTGCGGCTCGCGAACGCCTCGATCGGCGTGTCGGTGCTCTGCCCGGCGTACGTGCCGACCGGGATCTCGCGATCGGAGCGCAACCGACCCGCGGAGCTGGCCGACGACGCTCCGCCGACGAGCTCGTAGATCGCCGCGCGGCAGCGGTCCGAGAAGGCGGTCGCGTCGGGCCGGCTGGGCGCGCCCGAGGTGGCGCGAATGACGTTCGAGGCGATCCGCGAGGGGCGCTTCTACGTGTTCACGCATCCCAAGCTGCTGCCCAGCGGCGAGCTGCGCTTCCGCGACATCCTCGAGCAGCGCATCCCGAGCGATCCCTATACGTATCGGCCGGAGTTGAAGCAGGGTTGAGTCAGGCGGCGTGCCGGAACTGCCGGTTCCACAGGTCGGCGAACAGGCCGGGCTTGCGGAGGAGCTCGTCGAAGCTGCCCAGCTCGCGCAGGCGGCCCTTCTCCAGCACCGCGATGGCGTCGGCGGAACGGATGGTCGACAGCCGGTGCGCGATGATCAGCGTGGTGCGTCCCTTCATCAGCGGCACCAGCGCTTCCTGCACCAACGCTTCGTTCGCCGCGTCGAGCGCGCTGGTCGCTTCGTCGAGCACGAGCAGGCGCGGGTCCTTGAGCAGGGCCCGCGCGATGGCGACGCGCTGGCGCTCCCCTCCGGAGAGCCGCAACCCGCGCTCGCCGACCAGCGTGTCGTATCCCTGCGGCAGCGCGGCGATGAGCTCGTGGATCTGCGCGGCGCGCGCCGCGGCGATCACCTCCGCGTCGCTCGCGTCAGGCCGTCCGTAGCGCAGGTTCTCGGCGACGGTCGCATGGAACAGGTACGTCTCCTGCGTCACGACGCCGATCCGCGCGCGCAGGCTCTTCAGCTCGAGGCGGCGCAGGTCCTGGCCGTCGAGCAGGATGGCGCCTCGCGTCGGTTCCCAGAGCCGCGCGAGAAGCGCGGCCAGCGTGCTCTTGCCCGATCCGGACGGCCCCACCAGCGCGAGCGTGGATCCTGCCGGGATGCGCAGGCTCACGTCCTCGAGCGCCGGAATGCCGGGGCGGTACTCGAAGGTGACGTTGCGGATCTCGATGTCGCCGCGCACCTCGGTGACCTCGATCGCGTCGGGCGCATCCCGGATCGCGGGCGTGAGATCGAGCACTGCGTACACCCTCTCGAAGTAGGCGTAGCTGGTCACCAGGTCGACGTGCACGGAGGCGAGCTCCGAGGCGGGCGCATAGAGGCGCCGCAGCAGCGTGACGAAGGCGACCAGCGTGCCGAGGCGGGCGTGGCCGCCGATCACCAGCCAGCCGCCGACGAGGAAGATGAGCGCGGGGCCCACGCTCTCGAACAGCCCGAGGAGCATCGAGAACCAGCGCCCTACCAGGGTCTGCTCGAGCGAAAGGCGCATCAGCTCGCGGCACTTCCGTTTTACGCGCCGCCGCTCGAGCTTCTCGGCGCCGAAGGTCTTGACGAGCAGGACGCCCGAGAGCGACAGCGTCTCCGAGAGCATGCCCGTCAGCTCGGCCATGGTTTCCTGCGCCAATCGTTTCAGCGCCTTGCGCCTTCTCCCCACCCGCCGCGTCGGGGTGACGAAGAGGGGCAACAAACAGAGCGAGATGAGCGCGAGCCGCCAGTCGAGCCAGATCACCGTCGCCGCTGCGGAGGCGAGCACCACCGCGTTCTTCAGCACGGCGGTGAGCGTCTTCGAGACGGCCTGGCCCACTCCCTCGACGTCGTTGAGCACGCGCGAGAGCGGCTCGCCCGGGCGCGCGGACGCGAAATAGCCCAGCGGCTGCCGGTGGAGGTGCTTGAACAGGCGGACGCGCAGCTCGAACGTCACGCGCTCGCCGATGAGCGCCGACAGGTACTTCTGCAGGACGCCGAGGAGCCCGGCCGCGACGGGCCCCGCGATCATCAGGGCGCTGAGAAAGGTCAGCTGGTGGAGGTCCTTTCGCGGAATCGCCTCGTCCACGACCTCCTTCACCAGCACTGGCGGGACGAGGTTCAGGACCGCCCCGGTGACGAGGAGGCCGAATACGGCGGCCGCGAGGCCGGCATGCGGCCGCAGGTGCCGCGCGATCCGGCGCATCGTCGAGGAGGAGACATCGACGTCCCGGAGCTCGACCTTAGGCGGTTTCGGCCTCCGCAACGCGCGCCCCCCGACAGAGGGGGAAGCTAGGCACCCAGGCGGGCGGGCGGCAGGTGACGATCGGCCTGAGTGTCAGCCTTCGACACTGGCCGGTACCGTGCGAGCCATGCGGTCCGCCCGAGGCTTTCGTCGTCCAGCGAACGCGGCAGCCGCGAGCAGGACCAGCGCGGCGGGCGCGAGCAGGCCGTTCCAGGAAAATCGGTGGGGGATGGCGTTATGCCCGTCTCCATTGAGGACGAAGGCCGCCCAGAAGCGCGGATGGCGCAACGCGGTGCCGGAGCGGAGGAAGCGGAGCTTGGCGTGCCGCAGGGCCTCGGCTTTGGACTCGCGCTGCCCGAGCTCGAAATAGAACTGTTTCATGAGCTCGGTGGTTGGCCGGTCCGCGACCCTCCACAGCGTGGTGACCGCGGCGCGGGCGCCCGCGGAGAGCAGCGCGCGGCTGAACCCCTGCACCCCTTCGCCCCGGATCACCTTCCCGCGCTCCGTATCGCACGCCGAGAGCGTGGCGAGGTCCACTCCGCGCAGGTCGAGGTCGTAGACCTCCTTCAAGAAGAGGTAGTCCGGTCCCTGACCATCCCGCGCGGGCGAGAAGACGATGCGCGAGCGCTCGGGGTCCGTCTCGTCGGCCGTCGCGTGCGTGCTGAGGTGGAGCAGCGGGACGCCCTTCGCCGTGCCGTCGAGCAGGTGCTTCTTCGAATTTGCCGGCCCGAGGTACAGCTCGGCCCGGCCGCCGGCCAGGCGCGCGATCTCGCGCACCTCCTCCGCCGAAGTGGCGAGGCGAGCGCGCGGCGCTTCGCCGGGAAGCTCGCCTCTCGACGGCGCCCACGCCTCGGGGTCGCCGAACGCGACGAGCTGGCGGCTCCACGGCAAGGACCACGAGCCGAACGCCGGCGGATCGTCACGGAGCAGGATGGAGGCCGAAGGCAAGTAGGAGACGTCGAATCGCTCGATGAGGAGCGTCCCCGCTCCAGAGGGCGGTTGCAGCGCCTCGAACGGCACCGCGCCGAGCCGTCCATCGGGAACGAAGACGAGGTGCCGCAGATCGGGCCGCGCGAGAGGCTCGACGCCGGACAGCAAGCGCTTTCCCAGCGCTTCCGAAGCGCGTCTCCACTCCTCGTCGGAGCCCGACGAAAGCTCGCTCGCGAACGACGACACCTCCTCCGCGGCGGCCGGCGAGAAGGGGATGCGCGAGATGCCCGAGGCGTCGTGGGTCGCCCAGACCACGGCGGCCGCCCGCGACGTGACCCAGTACTCGAGGAGCAGCGTATGCCGGTCGAGGCGGGCCTGGATCGCGGCGAGCGTCGCGGTCGCGGCGGGGCCGCTCCCGGCGCGCTCCCGCAGCCTGTCCTGGAAGGTGCGGGCGCGGCTGCGCTCCATCAGCTCGAAGATCTGCGCGGTGTCGGGACGATCGGTGAAGAGCTCGATCAAGGCGTCGTACACGTCGCGCTTGTCGGCGAGGAAATCGGTCTTGAGCGTCGCGAGCTGCAGGTTCGAGCGCACCGACTCGATCACCGAGATCGCCTGGCGGAAGCTCGCGGCGGCCAGATCGTCGTGACCGCGCCGGCGCACGATGCGGCCCAGCCCGTACAGCGCCTTCCACTGCTCCTCGGTCGTGCCGAGGTCGCGCGCGGAGTCGAGCGCCGCCTCGAAGTCGGCGTTGGCGGCATCCAGGTTGCCCAGCCGCAGCAGCGTCTCGCCCCGGTAGAGGCGCGCCTGCATCGCCTCGCGGCGGTTGCCGCTCTCTTCCGCGAGCGCCAGCGCCTTGGTGAACGTCTCGAGCGCAGCCTCCAGGTCCTCGAGGTCGAGCGCCTGCACGATGCCGATGTTCTTGAGGACGCCGATCTCGCCGTCGCGGTGGTGCTCTCGCGCGAAGAGCCGCTTCGCGGCGCGGTAGGTCTCCAGCGCCTTGAGAGGGTCCTCTAGCCGCCGGTAGAGGACGCCCACGTTGGTGAGCAGGCGGGCCTGCTCGCTGGAGCCCAGCGCCTGGGGAGACTTTTGCAGGTCGCGGTAGACGTCGAGCGCCTGATCGTAGCTGCCCAGCCGGAGGAAGAGGGTGGCGAGGTTCGAGAGAGTCAGCCGGCGACGGCGAGCATGCCACGGCGCGCCTGCCGACTGGTCGACGCGCTCGAGCGCGCTGCGGTAGGCGTGGAGCGCGTCCAGGTAGCGGGCCTGCGGGAAGAACACGTTCGCCAGGTTGTTCAGGGCTTCGATCTCCGCTTCAGGGTCGCCCGTTTCGCGCGCGAGCGCGAGCGCCTCCTCGAAGTGGGTTTGCGCGGCCGGGTAGTCGCCGCGGTAGTGCTCGGCGAGACCGACGCTGTTGACCGCGCGCCTCCGGCCGGCCGTGTCTCCCGCCTTGCGAAACGCCTCGACGGCGTCGCGGCCCGTCGCGGCCGCGCGGTCGTAGTCCCCTTGCGCCGTGGCCACCTGGCTGAGCGCGTTGAGCGCCGATCCGAGAGCCGCGAGATCGCCGCGGGCCTTCAGATCGGGGACCAGCGCTTCGTACAGCTTCTGCGCTTCTCGAAGCGAGCCCTTCTGCTGGAGCGCGCGCGCCTCGGTCAAGCGTTGCTGCAAACGGTCCGTCGCCGCCGCCGGCTGGAGCTGGGCCAGGCAGAGGGCGGGCAAGAGAGCTGCGAGCGCTCCCGCCCATCCGCCGCGCCTGCGCGCCGGCTGGCCGCGGACCGGATTCAGGGGAACGCGAGCGACGCCGGGATCGGCTCGACCGTTCCCGCGGCCTCGTCTCCGAGGAGCCCGAGCATCTGCACCGCCGAGCTGGAACGGACCACCAGGGACGCGTCCGCCGGCACCGACTGGCCGGGGAAGAGCTCGGACATGTCGCGCGACATGCGCGTCGTCGCGGGAAGCGTCAGCGCGGTGGTGGCGATGGATCCGGCGGAGCTGGATCGAAGCTCGACGGTGACGTCCGCGGAGGTCGCCGCCGGGTTCTGCAGGGCGAGCCCGAAGAAGTCGCCTGCCGCCGCCGTCGGCGTGAAGAAGGCGCCGGTGAGGGCCTGGGGAGAGAAGATCGGATCGGTCTGTGCGAGCAAGCTTCGCGTGCTGCGCCCCAGCCACGCCGTACGCAGGTAGGCGCGGTAGCTGGTGCGCGTGAGGTCGGGGTTCCTGATCGTGACGCGCCGCCCATACATGTCCGCGGAAACCGCGATGGTCGCGTCGATCTCGGTGTTGCTCACCACAGCCGTCGAGGCCACGGAAACGCCATCGATCTCCGCGATGGCGCCCTGCTGGAATCCCATGCCGCGCACCACGACTGTCGAGCCCGCCGGAAGCATCCCCATCCCCGGGACGACGTCATTGATGGAGAGCGTGCCGCCTACCTCGAAGCTCCCGTTCTTGATCTGCTGCGGCGCGTAGGGAACCCCCGAAGGATCGGTCCAGGAAGATGCCACCGGATCGAGCACGAGCTTCGACTGCGCTCCAGCCGGCGCGGCCGGATTGACGCCGATGGTGACAGCGAGGATGGGCACGGCATTGTCCAACCCGAAATTGCTGCTCGGCGAGACGGTGCGCACCGTCACCGTGCCGCCATTCACCACGGCGGCGCCGACAGCGTCGCTCTGGGATCCGCCCGGGCCGTACAAGGCGACGCCCATCACGGGGTCGAGCACAGCCGAATCGAGCGAGAACCGCGCCGAGCCAGTGCTGATCGGTTTCGGTTCGGTGAGCGTCAAGGCGAGCTGCATCGTGCCACCCGCCGGAGCGGTCGCGCTGAGGATCTTCAGCGATACGCCCGTGGAGGTCTCCGGACCCGAGTGGCTGGCGGTGAGGAGAAGACCGGCGGAGAGGCACGGGACCAGCACGCGGAAGAAATCCCCGGTGCGCCATGCTCGCCGCTCGATGTTGCCATTTGCCATGCGAGACCCCTTGTCGACTCGTGTCACTGGCTGGAATGCGCCCGCATCCTCAGACGGAAGCGCTGGAAGTCCGACGTCGCAATCGGCTGACCGTTAGCGTCCTTCGCCACGACCTGCCAGAGAAACGGCTTGCCGGGGACCACGCGGGCCCGGACGGAAGCCGGCAAGGAGATCCGCGGGTCGCGCGACTGTCCGCTCCACACCGGGGTGCGGTCGACCTCCATGACCTGCACGGAATAGGACGCGGCGCCTGCGGCGGACTCCCAGCGCAGCTCCTTCGGAGCGGCGTCGACGTCGCCTGCCGGGGCCTTCACTGCGATGGCGTCCGAGCGGAAGCTCGAGGGCCCCGCAGTTGCGTCGGGCGGGAGGGCGGGCGCCGATGCCTCACGCCCCGGCACGTTGAGGACCACGAGGAGCGCGGCCGCCGCCGCGGCCAGCCCCCCGAGCAGCGCTCGCGGCGCGACGAACCGGCGCCAACCGGCCGCGCGGACCGGAGCACGACGCCGCGCCGGCAGGGCCTCCCCAGCCGTGAGCCGGCCGACGTCGCGCGTCAGCCGGCCGACGATCCAGCGGGCGTCTTCCTGCTCTTCGGGGCGGAGGGCGCCGCCCTCGAATTGCTTGAGGAGGGCGAGCTCGGTGCGGCAGCGCAGGCAGCCCGCGACGTGCTCGGCCGCGCGCGCGTCGGCCGACCCGGCGTGGTCCCTGTCGCAAAGCCTGCCCAGCTGCTCGATCGTGAGGCAGCTGCCGGAGGGAGCGAGCGCCGCCCGGAGCGCATCATCGGTGATATCGACGTCGGCCATCACGGCAGTCTCCGGTCAAGCATCGAGGAATTCGTCGCGGGCCTTCCACAGGCGCACCGCGCGTCTCAGCTTGCGGCGCGCGCTCACGATGTATGCCTTGGCGCCGCTGCGGTTCGACAGGCCCAGCAGCCGCGTGATCGAGTCGAGCGGCACTTCGTCTCCGTAGTGCAAGGTGAAGACCTTCTTCTCGGTGTCGTCGAGGGTCTGGTCGAGGAGCCCGTGCACCAGGCGAGACCACGCCTGCTGCTCCAGCCCGTGGTCCGGTGCGGGCGCCGCGCGGTCGGGGAGGTCGTCGAGCTCGTCGTCTTCGGCCGCGTCGGGCCGGCGCGAGCGCGATTTGAGATGGTTCATGCACTCGCTCCTCGTGATCGAATACAGCCAGGTCGATATCCGCGACTGCCCTCTGAACGACCTCAGGTGCCGGCACGCCTTGGCGAAGATCGTTTGCGCCAGGTCGTAGGCCTCCTCCCGATCGCCGGTGAACCGCAGGCACCAGCCGACGACCTTCGGGTAGTGCCGCCGGAACAGCTCCTGCACCCACACGCCTTCCTGCTCCCGGCTCCCGGCAGCCAGGTAGTTGGCGAGCAACTCGGTGTCCGACAGGGCGTCCAGGCGCCTCTCCGTTCGCAGACCGGGCGACCGGACCATCCGGCCGCAACGGCTCATACAGAGATCTAGACTCCCCGTTGGTTGCGGCGGGAACATCTTTTTTCGAAACGAGGGCCCGATGCGCGGCGGGGGGATCCATCGCACCGGGCGCCCCGACCGGTGTTGCCGCTACCGGTGCTCGTCGTCCGATACGAACTCCAGGCTGGAAAGATCGCGCTGGAAGTCCTTCTTCATCCGAATCCTCCGGGGAAGTGTCCCTTGCCCTGGACCGCGCCTTTTTGCGCCGTCCGCTGCAACCTGAGACACCGCCCGCACCCGCAGCGGAACAAAAACCTAACTATGGAGGGGACACCATGTTTGTGGAGGGGACACCATGTTTTTATGGTGTCCCCCAGCGGCACCATGTCCCCAGCGGCATAGCCCCCCCCAGACGCAGGATCCCCTGGGTCTATGGAGGATCTCCGTCCACCGCCGCGGGGACGCGGCGGCCGCCTTACTTCCAGTCGGTGAAGAGATCGCCCAGATCCGCCGCGTTGGCCGCGTCCCCGAGCAGGGGCGTCACCTTGAAGATGTGCTGCACGGTCCGCAACAGCGAGCTGTGCGTGTAGCGGATCGCGTTCGAGTACCCGCCTCCCTTC
>JBJMQJ010000285.1:0-14797 GCA_045802765.1 Myxococcales bacterium | reverse complement strand
GCCTGGGCCTGGCGTTCGAGCGAGCCCGCCGGATCCGGCGGCGGGGCTCCTTCCGTAAGACGCGCGACCAGCCGTTCGGCGAGGGGAAGGTCCGACGCCGCGTACAGGTCGACCTCGGCGTGCACGCGCTCGAGCGAGTGCTCGCGGGCGGCGGCTTGCGCCGACGTGGCGCGAAGATGCTCCGAGATCCCCTCCAGCGGCGCGCCGAGGATGCGCTCCGCCTCGACCGCCAGCGCCGCCGCCTTGTCGCACCGCCCTGCCGCCTGCTCGGCCTGCGCGCGCTGGGAGCCGACCCGCTCCCGCAGCTCGGCGCGCAAGCCGTCCGCGAACGCTTCGATCGCCGTGCCGCGGCCCTTCAACACGCCGCGGGGCGGCTCGCCGACTCCAGGCGCCTGCGGTCGCGCCTCGAGCGCAACGAGACGCTTCTCCAGGTTGGAGAGCCGATCGCCACCGTCTCCGACTGGCGTCGCGCCGCCCGCGAGCTGATCCAGCCGGCGCTCCAAGGCCGCCAGCCGGTCGGCCAGCGTGGAGGATGCCGGCCGCGTTCCGTCCGGCGGCGTGGCGCCCGACGGGGTGGGTGCGGGTGGCAAAGACTCGCTCACCTCGATCTTCCCGCGGCCGTTCGACTCGATCGTCAGCGTGGCCCCGTCCTGCCGGCGCTCGCGCACCGATCGGACGAAGTTCCGCGCGGCGAGCTGCACCTTCTCCACGTCGATGGGCGATCCGCGCAGCGCCGTCTTCACCAGATCGGCCATCAGCTGGTCGGCTCGATACGCCGTCGAGAGCTTGAGCGCGTCGCGCTGCGCCCGGAGCCGCACCTTGCGCGGCAGCCCGCTCGAGGAGAGCACCGCCGCGCCCTCGAAATCGCGCGGCAGCGCCGTCTCGATCTCGAGCGGCACCTCCACCATCCGCGCGTCGGGGCGCGCGACCATCCTCAGGGTGAACACCCTGCAATCCTACGACGATGGGTCACGTCAGGAACAGTGACGCGCCCGGCGACCGTGTGCTACCTAAGCCCACTCCATGTCGATGCCGGCCGCCGCGCCCGAGTCCAAGCACCCGCACACGGCCACCGTCGATCGCGCCCCCGTCGCCGAGGTGGAAGAGGCGCACGAGCCGTTCATCCCCGCCTCGCAAGACATCCCCGAGCTGACGCCCGTCCCGCTCGTCGTGGGCGCGCTGCTCGGCCTGCTCTTCGGCGCCAGCTCGATGTACCTGGTGCTCAAGGTGGGGCTCACCGTGAGCGCCAGCATCCCGGTGGCGGTGCTCTCCATCACCATCTTCCGCGCCTTCACCAAGGTGTTCCGCGTCCGGCGCGCGACCATCCTGGAGAACAACATCACGCAGACGACGGGCAGCGCGGGCGAGAGCATCGCGTTCGGCCTGGGCGTCACCATGCCGGCGCTCCTGATCCTCGGCTACGACATGGAGATCAGCCAGCTGATCGTGGTCGCGGTGCTGGGCGGCCTTTTGGGAATCCTCTTGATGATCCCGCTGCGCCGGGCGCTGATCGTCAAGGAAGCGAAGACGCTCGTGTACCCGGAAGGGACCGCCTGCGCCGAGGTGCTCATCTCCGGCGAGAAGGGCGGCACCACGGCGAAGACGGTGTTTGCCGGCCTGGGCGTCGGCTCGCTCTTCGCTCTCTGCTACAAGGCGTTCGGGTTCTTCAAGGACATCCCCGAGAAGATCTTCGGCAAGACCTACGACGGCGGGAACGTCTCGCTCGAGGTGGGTCCGGAGCTGCTCGGCGTCGGCTACATCATCGGCACCCGCATCGCGCTCACCATGGGCGCGGGGGGGATCCTGAGCTCCTTGGTGCTGATGCCGGCCATCAAGCTCTTCGGCAACTCCGCCACCCAGCCGATCTATCCGGCCACCAAGCTGATCCACGACATGACGCCGGACGACGTCTGGCACCAATACATCCTCTACATCGGGGCCGGCGCGGTGGCGGCGGGGGGCATCATCTCGCTCTTCAAGTCGCTGCCTACCATCGTCGGTGGCGCGATGCGCGGGATGAAGAGCCTCTCCGGCGGCGTGGGCGGCCAGCGCGTGCAGATCCCGCGCACCGATCGCGACATTCCCCTCTGGGTGGTCGGCGTCGGCTCGCTCGTCCTGGTGGTCGTCTGCGCGCTGGTTCCGTCGCTCAAGATCAACATCCTCGGATCGCTCCTCATCCTCGTGCTCGGCTTCCTCTTCGTCACCGTCAGCTCGCGCCTCACCGGCGAAGTGGGCAGCTCGTCGAACCCCATCTCCGGCATGACCGTGGCGACGCTGCTCATCACCTCGCTCATCTTCTTCTCGCTAGGCTGGGTGAGCGCGCCCTACAAGATCGCCGCTCTCTCCATCGCCGCCATCGCCTGCATCGCCATCTCCAACGGCGGCACCACCTCGCAAGATCTGAAGACCGGCTACATCGTCGGCGCCACGCCCTCGCGGCAGCAGATCGCCATCCTCGTCGGCGCGCTCTCCAGCGCCCTGCTGCTCGGCTTCGTCATCCTCAAGCTGAACGACGCCGGCACCGTGTTCGCGCGCCGCGACTACCCCACCGTGACGTTCGATCGCAGCGAGTACGACGGGCGCGAGCGCCTGCGCGGGCCCGACGCGGGCCGCGATAGCGCCGAGTACGACGTGGTGCGCTTGCGCGATCCGCGCGGCCCCGTGCCGCCGGGAAAGTACCTCGTCGACGGGACGGGGCACATCAAGTACCTCGAGGATCCCGGCATCAACGGGCAGCTCACCCAACGCGACAACGGCGAGAAGGTCACCTCGAAGTTCTCCGCGCCCAAGCCGGTGCTGATGTCCTTCATCATCGAGGGCATCATGTCGCAGAAGCTGCCCTGGGGCCTGGTGCTGATCGGCGTGTTCATCAGCATCGTCCTCGAGCTGTGCGGCCTGTCCTCGCTCGCCTTCGCCGTGGGCGTCTACCTGCCGGTCTCCACCTCGACGCCCATCATGGTGGGCGGCATCGTGCGCTGGCTCGTCGATCGCCGCCAGAAGCGCAAGCTGAGCGACGCCGAAGCCGAGAGCGGGCCGGGCGTTCTCTTCAGCTCGGGGCTCATCGCGGGAGCGTCCGTCACCGGCACCGTGCTCGCCATGCTGCAGCTCTCGGAGCCCACCCGGAATTTCTTGCGCGGCATCAACGTGGCGGAAAGGCTGGGAAGCTTCGCGGTGAGCGACCTGGTCTCGTTCCTCCTTTTCCTGGGACTGGCGGCGGTGCTGTTCCTCGTGGCCAGCGAGCGCCTGCTCGGGAGCCCGCGCGATGGTCGAAGTCCGGCTGGCGGAGGGTGAGGCCGAGCGGCGCACCTGCCTGCGCCTGCGCTGGACGGTGTTCGTCGAGGAGCAGAACGTCCGCCCGTCGCTCGAGGTGGACGAGCACGACTCCGCGGCCGCCGTGCACGCGCTGGCGCTCCTGCACGGCGTACCGGCGGGGACCGGACGATTTGTCTTCGTCGAGCCTGGAACCGCTCGCATCGGCCGCATGGCCGTCATCGACGCCGCGCGCGGCAAAGGCCTGGGAACGGCGCTGCTCCGGTTCCTCGAGGCGGAGGCGCGAAAGCGAGGCGCCAGGCGATTCACCTTGAACGCCCAGGTCCCGGCGCGCCGCTTCTACGAGCGGGCCGGGTACCGCGCCACCGGGCCCGTGTTCGACGATGCGGACATCCCGCACGTCCGGATGGATCGCACGGCGTGATGCGTCGAAATGCAGGCGCGCGCGCGGCGTTCTGCTTGACCGAGGGAACGCCAAGGGTTACTTGCGCAACACCTTTGCTGGGAGGATCGATGGTCCGCATCTGCACCACGCTCGCGTTGGCTGCGCTGCTCTGCGGCGCCGCTGCGCGGGCCGACGAGAAAGAGGGACTCGCCAGCCTGACGGTCGACCAGGTGGCCGAGCACGTCGCCAAGGGCGACGCGTCCATCTTCGACAACAACCCCAAGGACATGTGGCAGAAGGGCCACGTGCCGACGGCGAAGTGGGTCGACTTCAAGAACGTGCAGGCATCCGATCTGCCGAAGGACAAGGACCGGATGCTCGTCTTCTATTGCGCCAACGAGAAGTGACACGCCTGCCACCAGGGCGCCCGGGCGGCGCTCCAGCTGGGCTACAAGAACGTCTACATCATGCCGGCCGGCATCATGGGCTGGGAAAAGGCCGGTAAGCCCGTAGAAAGGGCCTGAAGCCAAAACGATTGCACCACGGAGCACACGGAGCACAGGGAGTTGAGTTTTTTTACAAAAATCATCTCCGTGAGCTCCGTGTGCTCCGTGGTGTAATTGGTTCGTCCTCGTACTTCGTCCCTAGTTCGTGTGGAAGGTTCGGTCCGTGCCGTTCAGCGTGCCCGGCACCCTGAGGGCCCTGCGGTCCAGCAGATCGATCGCGATGTGATGCCGGCCGGGGCGCAGGCGCGGCAGGCGCCTGGGCTCCCACGCCTTGATGAGCTGCAGCTCGGCGCGATCCAGCACCACCCGCACCTTGTACGAGCGCCGGCCGAGCTTCGCGTGCGAGAGATAGAAGTCCAGCGCGGGCGGGCGCGGCCGACGGACGGACACGGCCACGAGCGGCGGTGGCGGGGGAGGCGGCGGCGGAGGAGGCGGCGCCGCGGCGAACCCGCTGCTGCCGCCGAGGTTCGGGTCGTTGCTCGGCGCAACCGCGACCGACACGGTGGTCGGGGTGGCTGGCGCTGCCTCTTCGACCACGAAGCGGGCGTCGTCCGCGCGCGGGTCGCCCAGCGGCAGCACGTACGTGAGCAGCGGACGCCTCGGGTCTGGCCAGGCCTGGTACTCGGCGGCGGTGCCCGCGCGGCCCGACGCGCGCGGACCCGACCAGAAGCGGACCAGCGCGAACGCGTGCGGCGCTTTCACCACCTCGTGCCACGGGCGGCACAGCACCGCGCGCAGCAGGTGCGGGCCCGGCGGCACGTTCTTGAGCATCAGCGGGCGCGACACGTCGTCGACCTGCAACGGCGGCTGGTTGTCGACGATCAAGTGCGCGTGCGCGCCGCCGACGAATGCGTACCCGGTGATTGCCAGCCGCACCGTCACCTCGTCCGGCGGCACCTCGGCGCGCTCGGCAGGCGCCTCGAACCGGACGCGCGCCTTGGCGAACGCCTTCGCGGCGCCGCCCAGCCTCGGGTTCTCCTCCGGCGCGAGCTTCTTCGCGGGCGGGGCGGCCGGCTTCCGCGCGGGCGGCGGCCGGGCCTTCGCCGCGCCTCGCGGGGCGGCGACGGCGACGCTGGGAAGAAGGAGCGCGACCGCAAGCGCCTTCAACCGCGCTCCTTGGTCTCGGCGAGAAGCCGCTCGCGCTTCACCCGCGCGTGCTCGAGCCGCACCGCGCGCCGGCGCTTCGCGTCCTGCTCCCGGCGCCGGTCGTCCTCCGTTTCCAGGATCAGCGGCGGCACCTCGACGGGGCGGCCCTGCTCGTCCTGCGCCACGAAGGTCAGATACGCGGTGCACACGTGCGCCCTATCGCCGGTGAGCGGATTTTCGCTCTCGATCCGCACGCCGGATTCCATCGATGTGCGGAAGGTCGCGTTCACCTGGGCGCGCAGCTCGACGATCATCCCCACCCGGATCGGCCTCAAGAAGTGCAGGTCGTCCATCGAAGCGGTCACCACGCGGCGGCGGCAGTGCCGCTGGCAAGCGATCGCCGCGGCCACGTCGATCCATTGCGCGATGCGCCCACCAAAGGCGGTCCCCACCGGGTTGCCGTCGCCGGGCAGGACGGACTCGGTCATCACCACGCGCGACGCGCGCGGGGTCTTGGCTCCGCTTTGGCCCCCCTGCGTCATGCCCTCACCTCGAACCGCTGCAGCAGCCGCGCCTGGTTGGACAGATCTCGGAGCGTAGCGATCACCTTGCCACGAACCGGCGCGTCCAAGCGGAAGACGGGCAGGATGGCCTCGACCGGGCCTGCTGCATCGGAGGCGCGCGCCGCCCACGTGCCCAGGTTGACGTACAGCCTCTCCACGCCCGGGCGACCCTCCTGCACCGCCCAGTCGATCACGTGGGTGTGTCCGAGGACGAGGATGTCGGGCGGTGGAGGTTTCCCCGGGATGTTGCGTGCTCCCTCGAGGGCGCCGAGCGCGGCGTGGCCCGCGCGCTCCCACAGGTCGTCGTCGTCCTTCAGCCGCCCGCGGATCCGATCCGGCGTGGCGAGCCAGGAGACGGCCCGAGACATGTAGCCGTTCTCCACCAGGATCTCGACGAAGGCATCGGTGAACCGCTCGAACATGCCCGGCTTGAGCCACCGCTCGAGCACCGGCACCACGCGCTCCTCGGGGCGCAGCGCGATGACGCGGTCGGGCTCGATGGCGACGTTGCTCCGCGGCCGCTGGTGGCGGAGGAAGGGAACGACGGCGTGGTGGATGATCGAGGTCATCACCTCGCCGCCGCCCGTCGGCGTCGCGTTCGACGGGTCCCAGCCGTGCCCGTGCTGCAGCACCACCGTGCGCTCGCCCGATTTGCGCACCGCCATCGTCTCCACGCGCATGCCGGACAGGCCGGCGTAGTCCAGCGCGGCGCGGCCCTCCTCGGTGGCGAGGTGGCGGTCGTGGTTGCCCGCTACCAGCGTGACCGCGGCCTCCTCGCAGAGCGCCTCCAAGGCGTCGAGCGCAACCCGATTGTTCTCGCGGATCGACGCGCAGATGGCGGTGAGCGGCGGCGCGGGGCGCTCCTCGAGCGGCACGTCGAGCGCGCGTGCGAACCGAGCAAGGCCGCGGGCCGGAGGGAGCGAGGCCGTCACGTCGAAGATGTCTCCCAGGAGCACCAGCTCGCTGTCGGGCGTCCGCGCGACGATCGAGCACAGGTCGGCGAGGCGCATCCCCTGGGACTGATCGTGGAACATCCGCGCGAGCCCCATCTGGCCGAGGTGGAGATCGCTGACGACGAAGAGGGTCGGCATCGCGGCCGGCGAGTCTACCGCGCCCTCCGCCGGGCGCTCCTTCCCGGCTGCGCGCGGTGCCCTTCGGCGGCGAGGAGCTGCCCCTGCTCGCGGGCGACCTGCGGGGCGAGGGTGCCGTCGGAACGCACCACGCGCCACCACGGCACGTCGTCGAGCTGATGCAGCGCGCGGACCACGGCGCGCGCTCCGCGAGGCCGGCCGGCGCGCAATGCTACCTCGCCGTACGAGAGCACCCTCCCACGCGGGATGGCGCGGACGATCCGCCGGACGGCGCGGGCGAAGGCCCGGAGAGGAGCTCCGGCAGGCTTGCCGCGATTCTGTCGGACTCTGCGAGCCATCACACCAGCCAAAACGATTACACCACGGAGCACACCGAGCACACGGAGGTCGTTTTTTGGGCGTTGAGCTCCGTGCGCTCCGTGCCCTCCGTGGCGCAATTGTTCTGGCGTCAGCGCGGAGTGAACTGCGCCAGGTGCGCGATGCCGATCATGTTCTCGAGAATCTAGCCGGGGCGTCGAACGTCTGCATCTCGCCGCCGTCGTCGTCGAGGTCCGACAATCGCGCGCGCAGCCGGCCGGCCTCTTCCCACAGCTCCAGGACGGGGAGCGTCGTGTCCGGGGCGCTGTTCGCGTCGGCGGCGCGGTCGGTCCAGGTGCCCATGTTCACGTACAGCTTCTCCGACGGGACCTCGCCGTCCTGCGGCGCCCAGTCGAGGACGTGGGTGTGCCCCATGACGAGCAGGTCGGGTTGAGGTTGAGAGACGGGCCCCCGGCCGCGCAGCGCGCGCAGCGCGACGCGCCCGCTGTGGTTCCAGAGCTGGTCCTGGTCCTGGATCCGCTTGCGCATCCGCTCCGAGGAGAGGAACGGCACGATCCACGCAGCCGGGCGAGGCACGGCGCCGTTCGCGGCCAAGAGTCGCAGGAAGGCGCGGAAGAAGGCGCGGAAGGTGTCGGGCGCGAGCCACCGCTCGAGCACGGGCACGGCGAACTCCTCGGGGCGCAGCGCCACCAGCCGATCGGGATCGATGCGCACGTTCGTGCGCCCTCCGCGCTGCCGCAAGAACGGGATGGCGGCCTGGTGGAGGGAGGCGGTGAGCATCTCTCCGGGGCCCCCGGGCTTCGCGTTACCGGGGTCCAGCTCGTGGCCGTGCCGCAGCACCACGCGGCGGCCGGCGATCTCGCGCACGACGAGCGGCTCGATCCGCACGCCGACCAGGCCGATCGCCGCGAGCGCCTCCTTCGCTCCCGGCGCGCCCAGGTGGTGATCGTGGTTGCCGGGGACGAGCGTGATGGGAACGCGGCGCGACAGGTGCGCAAGGGCGCTGACCGCGCGCGGATTGCTCTCGCGCACCGCTTCGAGCAGGCGGCGGACGTCCCGCGCGGGCTTCGGTTCGCCGGCGACCCCCAGCTCGGCGAAGAAGCGGTCCAGCCCGCGGGCGGGAGGGTTCATCGCGGTGAAGTCGAAGATGTCGCCGAGCAGCACCACCTCGGCGCCGTCGCGCGCCATGCGCTCGCACAGCGTGGCCAGCTTGGCGCCTTGCCGATCGTCGCGGAACAGCCGCGCCTGGCCCTCCTCGTCCAGGTGGAGGTCGCTCAGGACGAACAGCGCCACGGGGCACGAAGCTAGGTCTCCGCGCGGCGAAATTCCATCCGCCATTCAGCGCAGCCGCGCCGCTCACCCATGTTACAAGTCGCCCATGGACGTCGTGCTCATCGACATCGCCAAGGATCCGCTCACCAAGCTCTATGGCGCCTACCGCACCTGCTACACGCCGAAGACGCCGCGCGAGGTGTGGGAGGACATCGCGAAGGGCGAGGTCAGCCGCGAGAAGATCGCCCAGTTCGTCGACGAGCGCCTGAAGACCGGCCACGTCTCTCCGCTCGAGCAGGTCGTCTTCTGGTTCGGCATCAGCGGCGTCTCGCGCTCGCTCTCGCATCAGTTCGTGCGCCACCGCATCGGCATCTCCTTCGAGCAGCAGTCGCAGCGCTACGTGCGCTTCACCGGGAAGAACGAGGAGCGGCTCGAGTTCGTCATGCCCGACTCGTGGCGCGACGCCGGCCGCGAGAAGGAGTTCGAGGGGCTGATGGCGGAGATCACCCGCGTCTACCGCGAGGCGGTGGCCGCTGGCATTCCCGCCGAGGACGCCCGTTTCGTCCTTCCCAACGCCGCGCCGACCAACTTCCAGATCATGGTGAACTTCGCCGAGCTGCTGCACATCGGGGACCTGCGGCTCTGCACCCGCGCGCAGTGGGAGATCCGGCAGATGATCGCGAAGATGCGCGCCGAGCTGATGCGGCAGGTGCCCGAGCTCGCGCGCTACATGCAGCCCAAGTGCGGGGAGCGCCGGATGGGCTACTGCGACGAGGACCTGAAGGCCTACGAGGCGTGCCCTCTCTCGGCCGCCCGGCCGCACAAGCTGCAGGTCATCGAAGTCTTCAAACGCGTGCGGGCGGAGACGGGCAAGCCGATGCGCGATCTGTCCGAGTCCGACCTCCACGCGGCCGAGTCATTTCGGGAGCCTGCGCCGCGAAAGACCTGAACGCGCGTTGCGTCCGGTGGCCGATTGGACTTGTTCGCGAGTCCACGGTAGGGACCGTGCGTCCTTGCCCGGTCAGGGAGCAGACACGCCGCGATGAAAGCCCAGCTCGCTCGCGTCCTTCCCTCCGAGGCGCCCCACCTCCATCTCGAACCGCCTCCCGCTCCCCTGCCGCTGCAGTGGCTGCGCGATCTGCCGCTCGCCTGGCTGCTCGTCCCGCTCGCGCTCGCCAAGCTTTCCGCGCTGGCGTACGGCGTCCTCGACATCGACGAGGCCGACTGGTCGATCGCCGGCCGCCTCCTCGGCGAAGGCGTTCTCCCTTACGTCGGGTTCGTCGAGAAGAAGCCGGTCCTGTCGTTCGTGTTCTATCTGCCCGCCGCGATCGTCGGGTACCGCCAGTGGGTCATGCAGCTCGTGGCGCTGGCGTGGATCTTCGCCACCGCGCTCCTCGCGGGCCGCGCCGCCAAGGAATGGACGCGCAGCGACGACGCCGGCCGGGCCGCGGCGTGGCTCTACGCGCTGGGAGCTTGCGGGGGGATTCCGGCGGTGAACGCCGAGACGATGATGAACCTGCCGGCGGCCGCCGCGCTGTGGTGGTTCGTGCGCGCCGAGCGGTCGCGCAGGTTGCGGGACGCCGCGCTCGTAGGGGCGCTGGTCGCCGCGGCGTCGCTGTTCAAGCACCAGGCAGGGATTCTCCTCGTCGCGTTCGCGCTGACCATGGCCTGGGAGTGGTTGCGGCGCCGCTCGCGCGAGTCGGCGCGCATGGCTGCGCTCTTGTGCGGCTTCACGCTGCCTTGGTTGGCCGTCGGCGCGATGTACTGGCGCCTGGGCCACCTCACCGAGTTCCTCGAGTGGAACGTCTGGCGCAACCTCGGGTATGCCGCGCACGCCGCGGGATCGCCATGGCCGCGTCTGCTCAAGGGGCTCGTCGCCGGCGCGCTCGGCGCCGCGCCGCTGCAGTGGTGGTTGGCCACGCGCGAAGCGCCCCTTCCCACCGCGGATCCCGCGCGCAAGGGCCTGGTGCTCGCGTTCGGGCTCACCTGGATCCCGGTCTCGCTGGGCGGCCGTTTCTACGAGCACTACTTCCTGCAGTTCCTCCCGGTGCTGGCGATCCTCGCCGCGCCGGCGGCGCTCTCGCTGCTCGAGCGCTGGGACGATCTGCGGCCCTGGCGGCGGCGCACGCTCGCGTTCTTCGCGCTCTTCCCCGTGGTCTTCTGGGCGGGGCACGGATTCGTGCGCGGCATGGTCGGCCAGTGTCCCCTGCAAGAAAGCCGCGCGCGGCAGATCGCCGGCTGGCTGCGGCGGAACACCGAGCCCACCGATCGCCTGTTCGTCTGGGGCCACTACAGCCCCATCTATTACCTGTCCGATCGGTTGCCCGGGACGCGCTACTACGCGGCGAGCGTCCACGTCGGCGACTTCGACCCGTCGCACCTCGAGGACGGGTTCGATCCGCGGCCTTACGTCTCGGCGCGCGACGTCCGCCAGACGATCGAGGACCTCTCGCGCAGCGCGACGCGCTGGTTCGTGGACACCGCGCCGTCCGGCCTGCACGACTGGAACCGGATGCCGCTCTCCGCGGTCGCGGAGCTCGACGGGTACGTGCGCGAACACTACCAGCTGGTGGCAGAGCCGGCCGGCGCGCGTGTATACCGTCGCAGATGACCGAGGCGGCGGAGGAGCGCCTCTCCGCACAGGAGCTGCGCGAAGCCTGGCCAGTCCTCTCGCGGGAGGACCGCGTCCAGGGTTTGCGGCTGCTGCCGCGCGACGCCGCCGAGGATCTCTTCTTCGAGCTGCCCTCGCCGGAGCAGGCGGCGCTGGTGCTCGCCTTGCCGCCCTCGGAGCGGCGCTCCTGGCTGCGGCTCCTGCCGCCCGACGACGCCGCGGACTTGATCCAGGCTACGCCCCAGGAGGAGCGCGATTCGCTGCTGCAGCTGCTCGACGACGCCACCCGCAAGGAAGTGAGCGCGCTCCTCGCCTACGAGGAAGACCGCGCCGGCGGCCTCATGCACCCCCGCTTCGCCAGGCTGCGGCCCGACATGACGGTGGACGAGGCGATCACCTACCTGCGGGCGCAGCCCCGCTCGACCTTGGCGACGCTGTACTACGCGTACGTCCTCGATCAGGAGCAGCGCCTCCTCGGAGTGGTGGCCGTCCACGAGCTCCTCGCCGCGCCGCGCACCGCGCGCGTGCGCGAGGTGATGAAGACCGACGTGGTCACCGTCGGCGAGGACCTCGACCAGGAAGCGGTCTCGCGCGTGTTCCGCAAGAGCGGCCTCATCGCCATTCCGGTCGTCGATGCGCAGCGCAAGATGAAGGGCGTCGTCACCGTCGACGACGTGGTGGAGGTGGTGAGCGAGGAGGCCACCGAGGACATCCAGAAGATGGGCGGCACGGAGGCGCTCGGGGAACCCTACCTCACCATCGCTTTCTCGCGGATGCTCCGCAAGCGGGCCGGCTGGCTGTCCGCGCTCTTCCTCGGCGAGATGCTCACGGCCACCGCGATGGGCTTCTTCGAGCACGAGATCGCCAAGGCGGTGGTGCTCGCGCTCTTCGTCCCGCTCATCATCTCCAGCGGCGGCAATTCCGGATCGCAGGCGACCTCGCTGGTCATCCGGGCCATGGCGCTCGGCGAGGTCCGCCTGCGCGACTGGTTCCGTGTCATCCGGCGCGAGCTGGGCAGCGGTCTCGCCCTGGGGTCCATCCTGGGCGCCATCGGCTTTCTTCGCATCGAGATCTGGCAGCACTTCCTGCACACCTACGGCGACCACCATCTCCTGGTGGCGATCACCGTGGCGTCCGCCCTGATCGGGGTCGTCACCTTCGGCACCATGGCCGGCTCGCTCCTGCCCTTCGTGCTGCGCCGGCTCGGCTTCGACCCCGCGAGCGCCTCGGCGCCGTTCGTCGCCACGCTGGTGGATGTGACCGGGCTGATCATCTACTTCAGCGCGGCGAGCCTCATCCTGCGCGGCACGCTGCTCTAGAGCGCACCCGTTTCCATGCCCGTCGCGATCCCGCGGGTGGCTGGATGGTTCACGCGTCGGGCGGCTTCACGTACTCGAAGTCGACCGGCATCCCGTTGATGCCCTTGCCGGGCGCGGCGATCCAGCTGGCCATCTTGCCGCGCTGGTAGACGGGGTGCATCAGCGCCCGGACGTACGCGCGGTCCGCCTCGGAGATGAGCCATTCCCCTTTACGCGCTTCGTAGTCGGCCTCGGAGATGAGCCGCCCCTCGGGATCGAACGTCGCCGTCGCGCAGGGCCCGACGCCGCGGTGGAAGCGCCGGCTGGGGAGCCGCAGCGAGAGCCCGTTGACGCCGCTGCGCTGCAGCGTCTTGTTCCAACGGTCCACCGCGCGCTGGCAATCCTTGACGTACTCGTCGCGGAGCACCTCGTTCATCGCGTTGCGCAGGGGGACCTCCTGCTCGACGAGCGCGCCGTTCTCGGGCACCTCCAGGCGGTAGGTGGCGGAGAGCGCCTTGTGCTCCGGCTGGTCGTCCTCGCGGAAGCGGCCCTTGAGCCCCGCCGCGAAGAAGTCGGCGGCGTTGCTGGAGACCTCGCCGCCGAACAGATCGAGCGAGAGCGTAAACCACTGGTTCAGGTACCGCTGGATGACGTCGAGGGGGACGGCGCCTTCCTTGCGCGGATCCTTGCCCTGGGCCATCAGCTCCGCGGTGCGCTGCACGACGCGGTCGACGCCCATCTCGCCGACGAACAGATGGTGCGCCTCCTCGGTGAGCATGAAGCGCGTGGTGCGCGCCAGCGGATCGAATCCGCTCTCGGCCAGCGCGGAGAGCTGGTACTTGCCGTCGCGGTCCGTGAACATCGCGAACATGAAGAAGCTGAGCCAGTCGTCGATCGGCTCGTTGAACGCGTTCAGGATGCGCGGCTTGTCGGACGAGCCGCTGCGCCGGGCGAGCAGCTCTTCCGCTTCCTCGCGGCCGTCGCGCCCGAAGTGGCGCTGGAGCAGGTACACCATCGCCCACAGGTGCCGGCCTTCCTCGACGTTCACCTGGAAGAGGTTGCGCAGATCGTAGAGCGAGGGCGCCACCTTGCCCAGGAGGCGCTGCTGCTCGACGGATGCGGGCTCGGTGTCGGCCTGGGTGACGATGATGCGGCGGAGCGCGTTCCGGTGCTCTCCGGGGACGTCGTCCCAGGCGGGCTCGCCGAGGTTGTCGCCGAACCCGATGGTGCGCTCGCCCGCCTTGGGGGCGAGGAAGATGCCCCAGCGGTATTCGGGCATGCGGACGTAGTCGAAGATGGCCCACCCGTCGGGTTCCACGCTCACCGCCGTCCGCAGGTAGATCTGGTGCCCCTGGAATCCCTCGGGCCCGACCTCGCGCCACCAGGAGAGGAAGTTCGGCTGCCATTGCTCGAGCGCCCGCTGCAGGCGCCGATCGCTCGAGAGGTCGACGTTGTTGGGGATCGATTCCAGCGCCTGTGCCACTTAAGTCCTCCTCCAGTCGAAGCGCGGGCGCTCCGGCTTGCCGTACAGGCTGAGCGCGCCGGTCTCGCCGGTCGCGTTCGGCCGGATGAAGATCCAGTTCTGCCAGGCGGAGAGGCGGCCGAAGATCTTGGTGGCCAGCGTTTCGGGGCCGGGAAAGCGGTAGCTGGCTTCCATGCCGGTGAGCGCGTCGGGGCTCAAGGAGACGCGCTCCTCCACCGCGACGCGCAGCTCCTCCTCGAAGTCGATGTCGTCCGCCAGCACGGTAGCGAGCCCGAGCTGCTGCGCGCGCGCCGCGTCGACGGGTCCCTCGCGGCCGGCGGCGATCACCGCTTTGGCGCGTCCGCGGTCGGCGAGTAAGCGGGTCTCGAGCCTCGACAGGCCGCTCCAGCCGGGGAGGGCGCCGTCGGAGAGCGGTCCGGGCCGCACCTCGACGCCTTCCGCGTCGAGCACGTAGGTCCGATCGGCCGCGGCGAGCAGCTCGAAGAGCGGGCCTGCGAAGCACGACTCGTCGTCCACCACGGCGAAGAAGCTGCGCGCCGTCACGTCCAGCCGGCGCAGCACGCGCTGCCAGAGAAGGCGCGTCTCGCGCAGGACCCATGCCTCCCGTGCTTCCGCCTTCGGCTTCGTTTGCGGCTCCGGCCCGGCGCCGGCGGAGCGCGCTCCTCCGTCAGATGCCTTCGCCTGCGGCTCCGGCCCGTCGCCGGCGGAGCCGGCTCCTCCGGCGTTCCGACCGGCCAGGAGCTCGCCGACCGCGTGGGCCTTCGCGCGATCGCCCTCCGTGCGCAAGAGCACCAGCCCGATCGATTCATGGTGGAAGCGCAGGCGCAGCAGCGCATCGTCCAGCTCGCGCGCGGCGCGGATTCCCCAGCCGTTCGGACCTTTGGCGAGTGCCTCGGCGGCGTTCTTCGGAACCT
>JBJMQJ010000284.1:0-5399 GCA_045802765.1 Myxococcales bacterium | reverse complement strand
CGATTTGTCGCGCGTGCGCCTCGTCCCGCGCGAGCCCGATGGCCGCGCCTCCCCCGCCGGCGCCGGTCAGCTTGGCGCCCAGCGCTCCGGCGCCGCGCAACGCCGCGACGGCCTGCTCGAGCTCGGGGCACGACACCCCCAGCGCGGCGAGGATCCCGTGCGCCGCGTCGAAACGGACGCCGAGATCCTGGAAGTCACCCCGCTCGAGCGACCGGGCGCCTCCGCGCGCGAGCTCGCCGAGGAATGCCAGCATCGGGTCGTACAGGTCCGGCCGCTCGGCGCGCCGGGCGGAAAGCGGCAGCACCGTCGACCGCGTGCCGCGCATGACGCTGGTAAGCACGACCGCGAGGTGCAGCGGGATCCGCGGCGAGATGCGCTCGATCTGGGGCGCGTCGCCGCGGCGGAAGAGGATGACGCCGCCCCGCGCGCAGATGGCGGGGTCGACGCCCGACGGAGCGCCGTGGAACACGCGCTCGAGCTGGAGCGCGAGACGCTCGGCGCGGTCCGGCGGGCAGTCGCGGCCGGCGAGCTGGGAGAAGGCCCGCGCCAGGGCGACGCCGAGCGCGGCGGAGCTGCCCAGGCCACCGCCGAGGGGGAGCTCGCTGCGGACGCAGGCGCGGAAGCGGGCGGGGGCGCCGGTCGCGGAGGCGAGCTCGGAGACGGCGTGGAGGAGCTCGGGGGGGACCAGGATGGCGGACAGCTTCGGGGTGGGGGCCGCGGTCGGGGTTGGGGTTGGGGTCGCGATCGGGGTCGAGGAGGAGGTCGAGGAGGAGGTCGAGGAGGAGGTCGAGGTCGAGGTCGAGGGGGACGTCGAAGTCGAGGAAGGGCTTGAGGGAGTAGGCGCGAGCAGCTCGATCAGAGGACCTTTGGAGTCCTCCTGCACCTCGACGGTCACGCGCCTCCGTAGCGCCGCGGCAAGCGCTGGATGGCCGTAGACGACCGCGTGCTCTCCCAGGAGCAGCACCTTGCCCGGGGCCCAGGCCTTCACGGAGGGGGCTCCAACTGGGCGATCCACGAGGGCAGCGGATCGAGCAGCACGGGGCGGGAGGCGCGCAGCGCCTGCACGTCGCGCGCGCCGACCAGCAGGCACGCCGCCCGCAACGCCGCGATGGCACCGCGGAGCGCCGCGCGCGCCGCGTCGATGCCGCCGCGCTGGTGGGCGCGGACCATCGGCAGGGCAAACCCGGCGAGGTCGGCGCCCAAGGCAAATGCGCGCGCGGCGTCCAGGCCGCTGCGAACGCCGCCGGACGCGATCACCCGCACCCGGGGTCCTTTCTTCGGCGCCAGCACGCGGACCGCCGCTCCGATGCACGCCGCCGTCGGCAGTCCCCAATCGCTGAGCAGCTCGCCCAGCGCGCCCGCTTCCGGCGTCTGCGCGCGCAGCTGCTCCACCCGGGTCCAGCTCGTCCCGCCGGAGCCGCTCACGTCGATGACCCGGACCTTCCGCGCGATCAATTCGCGCACCACGTCGGGGCCGATCCCGCAGCCGGTTTCCTTCACGATGAGCCGCTCGCCCAGATCCTCGGCCAGCCGGGCGATCGCGTCGAGGCAGCCGGTGAAGTCGCGATCGCCGCCGTCCTGCACCAGCTCCTGCGCCGGGTTCAAGTGGATGGCGATGCCGTCGGCGCCGATCAGCTCGATGAGCCGCAGCGCGGCTTCGCGGCCGCGCTGCACCAGCTGCTGCGCCCCCAGGTTGGCGAACACCCGCGGCGGCCGGGCTGGGCGCACGTCGAACGTAGGAAGCAGATCGGGCTCGTCGAGCAGCACGCGCATCGAGCCGACCCCGAACGCGATGCCTTCCTCTTCCGCGATGCGGGCCAGGTCGCGGTTGATCTGCCCGGCCCGATCGGTGCCTCCGGTCATCCCCACCACCATCAAGGGGGCCCGCAGGCGCGCGCCGGACAGCTCGGCGGAGAGGTCCACGTCGGCGAGGCGCAGCTCGGGCAGCGCGCGGTGCACCAGCCGGACGCAGCGGAAGAGGGGATCCGTCGCGTCGGGTTCCACCTCCTCGCGCAGCGCCAGGTCGAGATGCTGCGACTTGCGCCGGCTCACGTCGTCGTGCACGCCCGAGGGTCTAACACACCGCCGTCCCCGGCGCGGCACACACCGCGCACCGCGTTCGCCCCCGTCACCGCGGACGGGAGCGGGCGCGCCGTCGATGCGTTATCTTCCGGGCGACGATGAAGATCGCGCTCGCCCAGATCGACACCGCTGTCGGGGCATTCGCGGAGAACGCCGGCGCGATCGCGCGGCAGTCGCGCGAGGCGGCCGGCGCGGGCGCCCAGCTCGTGCTCTTCCCCGAGCTGACGCTGTGCGGGTACCCGCCCAAGGACCTGCTCGCGTTGCGCGAATTCGTGGAGCGGCAGCTGGCGGCGCTGGAACAGCTCGCCGCCGACCCGATCTTCAGACGGGTCACCGCGCTGGTCGGATTCGCCGAGCCGCACCGGGGCGAGGGCGCGGGGCTGTTCAACGCCTGCGCCGTGCTGCGCGACGGCAAGATCGCCGCCGTGGCGCGCAAGTCGCTCCTGCCCACGTACGACGTCTTCGACGAAGCGCGCTACTTCGATCCTTCGCCGGAGGTCACCGTCGTCGAGATCGCGGGCGTGCGGGTCGGCCTGTCCATCTGCGAGGACCTCTGGAACGACAAGCTGTTCTGGCAGAAGCCCCGCTACGCGCGCGATCCGATCGAGGAGCTTTCGCGCCAAGGCGCGCAGGTCCTGGTGAACCTGTCCGCCTCGCCGTACGCGCTGGGAAAGACGCAGGTGCGCCGCGACATGGCCGGCGCCGCGGCGCGGCGGCACGGAATGCCGATCGCGCTGTGCAACCTGGTCGGCGGGAACGATTCCCTGGTCTTCGACGGACACTCCATCGCGGTATCGGCGCGGGGAGAGACCGTGATCGAGGCGCCCGGGTTCGAAGAGCGGCTCGTCCTCGCGGAGCTCTCGCCCAAGCCGCTCGCGACGGGCGCTCCCCGGAGCACGGCGTCGCTGGGACGCGAGAAGCCCGCCCCGCCGGAGAGCACCGAGCATCCCCCGGCGTCCACGCCGGACCTCGGCGCCCTGGCCGTCGTCTCCGCCTACGAGCTGGACCTCTCCGACGCCGGCTGCGCCGAGCTGGCCGCGGGGCTGACCCTCGGGATCCGGGACTACGCGCGCAAGACGGGATTCCGGACGGCGGTGCTCGGGCTCTCGGGCGGCGTCGATTCGGCGCTGACCGCGGTCCTCGCGGCGCGCGCCCTAGGGCCCACCAACGTGACCGCGCTCGCGATGCCTTCGAGCTACACGGCCTCGATGAGCAACGAGGACGCGGCGCTCCTGGCCGAGCGGCTCGGGATCCTGTTCCACACCATCGCCATCGAGCCCATCTTCCAGTCGTACCTTTCGGCGCTGGAGCCGATCTTCCGCGGC
This sequence comes from Myxococcales bacterium, assembly GCA_045802765.1. Classification (GTDB taxonomy): domain Bacteria; phylum Myxococcota; class Myxococcia; order Myxococcales; family 40CM-4-68-19; genus VBKO01. The sequence continues at coordinate 1,992 of JBJMQJ010000284.1, read as the reverse complement.
CGCAAGCCCGACGTCACCGAAGAGAACCTGCAGGCGCGCATCCGCGGCACGTTGCTCATGGCCTACTCCAACAAGACCGGCGCGCTGCTGCTCTCCACCGGCAACAAGAGCGAGCTGGCTACGGGGTTTTCCACCCTGTACGGCGACATGGCGGGCGGCCTGGCTCCGATCGGCGATCTAAGCAAGACGGCCGTGTATGCGCTGGCGCGCTGGCTGAACCGCCAGGGCCGCGAGGTCATCCCCGAGCGCATCCTGACGCGCCCGCCGACCGCCGAGCTCCGCGAGAACCAGACCGACCAGGACACGCTGCCGCCCTACGACCAGCTCGACGTCGTGCTGCGCGGCCATGTGGAGGAGCACCTCGGCGTTGGCGAGCTCACGCAGCGGGGGATCCCGGAGGATCTGGCGCGACGCGTGCTGAAGCTCGTCGTGCAGAGCGAATACAAGCGCCGCCAGGCAGCTCCCGTGCTGCGCGTCACGGCGCGCGCATTCGGCGAAGGATGGCGCTTCCCCATCGCCCACGGCTACCGCCACTGAAGAGACACGGGAAAGCCGCAAAGACCAACGGGCAGCGCGGAGTCTCTTCTCCTTCTGAAACCTCTCCCCGTCTCGACGTTTGCTCTTAGGTGTGACGCGATGCATTATGGTGATCGCATTGGGGCATCGCGGGTCGCATGCTCGCAGAGAATGCGGGCGCGGGCGGGGCGGTTCTCCCCAGGTCAGGCTGACCGGGTGTTCACTTCGGTCTAGCCCCTGGTGTCTTTCCGTCGGCCGGAGCATCCTGCGCCTGCTGCCGGCCGGCCAGGGGCACGGCGCGTGAATTGCTAGAAGGAACCGGGCGTCCAAGCAGCGGAGCGGAGATCGTCGCCATGAAGACCCCAGGAAGGCTCCTCCCGATCGCCGCGCTCGCGGCTGCCGCCGCGGGCAGCGGTTGCCTCTACCAGCGCGAAGTCGTGCGCGAGCCGCCGCCCGTCGTGCAGTCGGCGCCGCCGCCGGTGCCGAATCGGCCAGCTCCCCCGCCGGACGACGACGCCAGCGGCGCGCCGCCCGCGTCCGCCCGGGCCGACTCGGACATCCCGCCCGCGGGGCAGGACGTCGGGGACGAGCAGGTCTTCTACGAACGGCTCTCCCCGTACGGGCATTGGGAGTGGGTCCCTGACTACGGGCGGGTCTGGGTCCCCGCGGTCGCCTCCGGGTGGCGCCCCTACGTGTACGGGCGGTGGATGCTGACCGATTGGGGTTGGACCTGGGTCTCCGACGATCCTTGGGCGTGGGCGGCGTACCACTACGGCAGCTGGGGCTTCACCGGGGGGATCGGCTGGTTCTGGGTGCCCGGCCGTATCTGGGCGCCGGCCTGGGTCACCTGGCGCTGGGGTTTCGGGTACTGCGCCTGGGCGCCGATCGGTCCGCGCGGATTCGTCGGATTCGGCTTCCGCCATCCCGGTTGGGTCGCGGTCCGCGCCGAGCACTTCACGCAGCCCATCTCCGTCCACGTGGTCGCGGTCCAGCAGACCGGCGCCATCGTGCAGCGCGCCTCGCCGCTGGCGGGGCCGCGCGCGCTGCCTTCGCGCGGCGGGGCTTTCGGACCGCCAGTCGCGCAGGTCGCCTCGGCGACCGGGCAGACGCTGCGTCCGGTGAGCGCCCGCGCCGTCGTCGGTCCTCGCCCGCAATGGGCCCGCAGCCGGGAAAACGTCGGGGCGACTTCGGGCGCGCGAGCGGCCGGCTCGCCTGCGCAGTCTCCTCGCGCGCAATCTCCCATGCAGTCGCCCCGCGCTCAGCCGTCGCAGCCGGGGAGGAGCGGCGTGTGGAAGCGCAACGGGTCGCAATCGCCGGGAAGTCGCGCGCGTGCGGGCGCGGGCTGGGGCGCCGCCCGGCCCACCTCGGGCGCGCGCTGGGGTAGCGCTCCTTCCAGTGGCGCGGCGCGAAGCGCGCCGGCCGCGGGCGCCCCGCGAGGAGGAACGCCGGCCGGCGGAACCGTCCGCGCGGCTCCCT
>JBJMQJ010000283.1:0-17324 GCA_045802765.1 Myxococcales bacterium | reverse complement strand
CTCGAGGTGACGAACGTCGCCGCCAGGGAACCCGAGAAGATGGCGCCGCTCGTCGCGCTGCGTCCCTGGGAGAAGTGCGGCGACTGCCCGTACCTGCCGGTCTGCGTGGGCGGCTGCCTGGGAGGCAAGTACCTCAAGACCGGCCGCATGGACGAAGTCTCCTGCAAGAAGGAGAAGTTCGAGCTGAGCTTCCGCGAGACCGTCGTGCGCCGCTACCTCGCGGAATTTCCCGCAGGCGAAGTGCCGTCAACCGCAACCGCGGCCTAGAGCCGCATAATGGAGCGACCGATGAAGATCAAGCGCAGCGTCCGCAAGAGCACCCGCAAGGCCCATCCCTGCACCGTCGTTCTTTCCGTCAATTCTTGACGTAAGGCTGCGACGCCACGAGGCTGGGAGGCCTCGTGCGCCGCGCCGTCCTCGCCGTCCTCGCCTTCGCTCTCTCCTGCAATCCCTCGCGTGAGGCGAAAGACTTCCGGCTGCGCATCGCGTTGCTCGGCCCCTTGGGCGAGCTGGCGCCGAACGCGCAGCCGAGCTCGAGCGGCTACGCACAAGAATGGGTCTTCGAGCCCCTCCTGCGAACCGCCGCGGATGGATCCGCGATCTCCGGCCTTGCCGCCCGGTTTCACTTCTCCGGTCCCGCGCGCGTGGTCGTCGAGCTTCGCGACGGCGCGAAATTCAGCGACGGATCCGAGGTCACCGTCGATGACGTGCGTCAGTCGCTCCGCGAAAGCGGGCTCGAGCTGCGCGAGGAGGGCCGGGCGATCGCCATCCAATCGCCCTCCGGCACTCCGCTAGAGCCGATCCTCCGCCACGAGCCGATCTTCAAGCGCGTCGGCCAGCAGTATCTCGGAAGCGGCCCTTTCCAGATGGTATCGATCACTCCGCAGCGGCTGCTGCTCCGGCGCGTGGCTCACGCGCCCGGCAAGATTTCCGAAGTGCTGCTCCTGGGGCTTCCGACGCCCAGAGACCCGCTTGCGCAGACGCTTGCGGGCGACGCCGACCTGTTCATCGTGGACGACCCCAAGCAGCTCGAGTTCTTCCAGGGCGTCGACCGGCTGCGTATCATTCGTGGTCACGGCGCCAATGCCATCGCCGTCGCGATGGGCAGGCGCCGGCTCGACCGCGTCGTTCGCACGGCGATCGCCGCGGCGCTGCCCGTCTCCAGCATCAGCAATCTCGTCTTCGGAGACGAGTGTCCGCCGTTCGCGGTCCAGCGCCAGGCGGCCGGTGATCTGCCTGCGTCGAGGCTCGAAGTCGCCGTCTTCCGTCATGATCTCGCGATGGAGCACATGGGCCTCGCGGTGGCGCGGGCGCTGGGACCCCACGGTGGCGACGTCCGTTTCGTTTCGATCGCCGAGGCCTTGGCGCTGCTGAAGAGCCAGGACTTCGACCTGATGCTGGTGCGACCGCTGGTCTGGCCTCTCAGCTCGGCGGCGCTCGTCTGGGCGTCCGATTCGCCCTATAATCAACTTGGTTACAGCAATCCCAAGGTCGACGCCGCCCTCAAGGCAGGTGACTGGGCACGTGCCCTGCAAGCATTGCGCGACGATCCACCGGTCGCGTTCATCTGCACGCCGGAGCGGCTGGCGGTGGTCGATAGCCGGGTCAAGAATCCGCAGGTCGGACCGTACGGCTACCTGGAAACGTTGCCCGAGTGGGAGATCGCCGAGTGAACGAGGGCTCGAGCCGACAGGCCATGGCGAGAAAGCTCCTCGTGCTCGTCGCGAGTTCGGGGCTCCTCATCGCGCTGGTGGGCCTTTCGGCGATCTTCCTGCTGCGGCGGAGCGCCGAGCGGAGCTCACAGGCGGCGCTGCAGGTGATCGCCGAGCAGGCGGCTTCCCGCATCGGCGCCTACCTCTCGCACCAGCGCGAGATGCTGCACGCCCTCACTGGACTGGTCACGGGCGTGCCCGACGCCGAGCGGCGGCTCGCCCAGGTGGCGCTCGACGCTCCGAGTCTCGGGCACGTCACGCTGCTCACCCCGCGCACCCCGGCCGACCAGCTCCCTTCGCGGCTGGCGCCCGCGGACGTCGTCGCTGCGCTCGCCGGACGGGAGGTCGCCTCCGCCCTCTACTTCCGCGCGGACCTGACGCCGGCGATGGACGTCTGCGTCCCGGCGGGGGCGACGCCGGGGATCGCCGTGTGCGCTACGCTCGACCTGCTCGAGCTGCAGCGCCAGGTGCAGCGCATCCGCATCGGCGAGAACGGCTTCGCCCTCGCCTTCGACGCCGAGGGCCGGCTCCTCGCCGCGGGCGCGCCGGCCCTGCGCGCCAAGGTGCTGACCGGCGAGCCCATCGCCGAGTCGCCGCTCGCGAGCAGGGTGGCGCGTGGAGAGCCTGCGCCCGCCGAGGTCCACGGCGCGATCGGGGAAGACGTCCTGGCCGGGTGGGCGCGGCTGTCCGAGCCGCGCTGGACGGTCGTGGTCGAGGAGCCGAAGCGCGAGGCGCTGGCGCCCATGCGCAAGGCGCTGATCGGCCTCTCCGCCGTGGCGGTCGCCGCGCTGCTCGTCACGCTGGCCCTCGGCGCGGCGCAGTCGCGGCGCGTCCTGGACACGTTGGAGACCGAGGAACGGTGGCGCACGGCGGGGCGCATCGCCACCGGCATTTCGCACGATCTGGGGCACCGCCTCGCCATCCTGCAGTCCACCGCCGCGCTCGCCGAGGCGAACGACCCCGCGTACCTGCCGCTCATCCGCGACAACCTGCGCGCGGAGACCGCGACGTTGAAGAAGTTCGTCGCCGACTTCGCCGATCTGTCGCGCGAGGTGTCGTCCGACCAGTTTCTGCCGCTCGACCTCAATGCCTTCGCCCACAGCGTCGGGCGCACCGCCATTCCGCACGCGGAGAAGGCCGGCGTGCACATCACCGTGACGCCCGCCGCCGAGACGCCCTGGGTGAACGGAGACCGCTACCTCCTCGAGCGCGCGACGCTGAACCTGCTGTCCAACGCGATCGAGGCCTCGCCCCCGGGCGGGCAGGTTTCCATCGAGGTGGCGCAGCGCGACACGGTGGCGACGCTCAAGGTGTCCGATCGCGGTCCCGGGATCGCCGAGGACCGCCTGCCGCGTATCTTCGACGCCTTCAAGTCCACCAAGCGCACGGGCGCCCACGTGGGCATGGGCCTCCCCAACGTCCGCCGCATCGTGTTGGCGCACGGCGGAGACACCGCCGTGGAGAGCGTGCTGGGAAAGGGATCGACCTTCTCGATCGTGCTGCCGATCCAGCCGAGGCCGAGCTGACCGGCCCGCCAGCGGCGATCAGTCGTCCTCGTCCGAGCCGATCCCGTACGACTTCAGCTTGGCCTTGAGCGTCGAGTAGCCGATGCCGAGGCTCTCGGCGGTTCGCCGCCGGTTCCAACCATTCTGCGCCAGCGTCTTCTTGAGGAAGCCGCGCTCGAAGGCGGACATGGCGGACTGGAGCGACGTCTCCTTCTCCGCCTCGCGCCGCAGCCCGGCCTGGACCACGAACTCGAGCGGCAGATCGCTTTCCTCGATGATCTGCGATTCGCACAAGACGGCCATCCGCTCGAGCAGGTTCTGCAGCTCGCGGATGTTGCCGGGCCAGGCGTAGTGCTCGAGCAGCTCGGCGGCCCCGTCGGAAAGCACCTGCGGAATCCGCCCCAGCTGGACGGCGGAACGCGCGAGGAAATGGTGCGCCAGCTCCCGGATGTCCTCGCGGCGATCGCGCAGAGGCGGCACCTGGATGGGGACCACGTTCAGGCGGTAGTAGAGGTCCTCGCGGAAGCGACCTTCCTTGACCATCTCCGGCAGGCTGCGGTTGGTGGCGCAGATGACGCGCAGGTCGAGCTGGATGGGACGGGCCCCGCCGACGCGCTCGATCTCGTGCTCCTGCAACGCGCGGAGCAGCTTGGCCTGCACGTCGAGCTTCAGCTCGCCGATCTCGTCGAGGAAGAGCGTGCCGCCGGAGGCGAGCTCGAATTTTCCGTACTGCAGCTTGATGGCGCCCGTGAACGAGCCCTTCTCGTGCCCGAAGAGTTGGCTCTCCACCAGGCTGTCGGGCACCGCCGGCAGGTTCACGGCGACGAACGGGCCGCTGCGCCGGTCGGAGTGCTCGTGGACGTACCTCGCCAGCATCTCCTTGCCGGTGCCGCTCTCGCCCGTGATCAGCACCGTGACGGGCTTGGCGGCGATCTTCTCGGCGATGGCGGCGACGTTCCGCATCGCAGCCGTATGGCCCAGCACCATCGGCTTCTGGTCGCGGCTCGCTTGCTCCTCGCGCAGCCACGCCAGCTCGCGCGCGGACTTGAGCTGGTCCAGCGTCTTCGCCACCCGCGCGTTCAGCTCGGGAGGCGAGAAGTCCTTGGTGACGTAGTCGAGCGCGCCCAGGCGCATCGCCTCCACCGCTACCGGCACCTCCTTCAAGACGGAGATCATGATCACGCCGATGTCGGTGTGCTTCTCGCGCACTTGCCGCAGGACCTCGAGGCCGCCGATCCCCGGCATCTGCACGTCGAGCAGCATCACGTCGACGGGATTCGACTGCACGGCGCGCAATGCCTCTTCGCCCGAGCCGACGGCGAGCGGGCGCATGCCGGCGGAGCGGACGATCTCCTCCATCGTCTGCCGCATGCTCCTGTCGTCGTCCACGATGAGGACGGTTGCCGCTCGCGCCATCTCCCTTCGAGTCTACCTCGACTGCGAGGGCAGGGGCATCCTGCGCGCCGGCGAGCGGACCCGGGCGGCCAGCCGGATCCCGAGGAGCAGGACCAGCACCGCCGTGAAGAGGACCGGCTGCAGCAAGGCGGTCTTGAACCGCCACATGAAATGGACGCACGCCAGCGCCCCCGCCAGATACGCCAGCCGGTGCAGAGACTTCCACCGGCGGAACCCGAGGCGCTTGACCCACGCCTGCGTCGACGTCACCGCGAGCGGGAGAAGCGCGCACCAGGCGGCGAAGCCCACGGTCACGAAGCGCCGCTTGGCGATGTCCTTGGCGATTCCAGAGAAGTCGAATCCCTGATCGACGAACACGTACGTGGAGAGGTGCAGGCAGGCGTAGAAGAAGGCGAACAGCCCCAGCATCCGGCGCACGCGCAAGGGCCAGGTCCACCCGAGCACGATCTGGAGCGGCGTGCAGGCAAGCGAGCAGAACAGCAGCGAGATGGCGTACAACCCCAGCCGGTTGAGCACTTCGGCTACCGGGTCGGGACCTAGCGTTCCGCGCACCGCGCGCGAGGCGAGCCACAAGAGCGGCGACAGCGCGGCGGCGAAGACGAGCGGCTTCAGCCAGGGCTGCTTCGCAGCCTTCTGCGTCAAAAGAACTTCCTCAGGTCCATGCCGGCGTAGAGCTTCGCCACCTGGTCCGCATACCCGTTGAACTTCTGCGTGGGCTTGCGGAACAGCTCGCCGATGCGCCGCTCCTTGGCCTGGCTCCAGCGCGGGTGATCGACCTCGGGATTCACGTTGGCATAGAAGCCGTATTCGGTGCCGCCGCCGTATTGCGACCAGGTGGTGGCGGGCTGCGTCTCCTGCAGCCGGATCTTGACGAGCGACTTGGCCGACTTGAACCCGTACTTCCACGGGACCACCAGGCGGACGGGCGCGCCGTCCTGCTTCGGCAGCTCCTCTCCGTAGATCCCGACCGCGAGCAGGGTGAGCGGATGCATCGCCTCGTCGATGCGCAGCCCCTCGAGATAGGGGAACGGAATGGCGCCGAACGCGCCCACGCCCGGCATGTTCCCTGGCTGCACCGCGGTCTCGAACGCGACGTACTTCGCGCGCGAGGTGGGCTGCACCTTGTCGAGCAGCGCCGAGAGCGGGAAGCCGTCCCACGGGATGACCATCGACCACGCCTCGACGCAGCGCAGCCGGTACACGCGCTCCTCGATGGGAAACTTGAGCAGCTCTTCGACGTCGAAAGTGCGGGGCTTGCCGCACTCGCCCTCCACTTTCACCGTCCAGGGCCGGGTCTGCAGCTTCGATGCGTGGCGCGCCGGATCGTCCTTGTCGGTGCCGAATTCGTAGAAGTTGTTGTAGTGCGTGATCTCCTCGAACGAGGTCTTCTTCTCGTCCGTGGAAGGCTGCCCTGGCTTCACGCCCTCGAGCTTGCGGCCGTGCGGCGTCTCGGCCGCCCGCGCGCTGCCCGGCAACAGCAGGGCCCCGGCCCCGGCTGCTCCCAAGGCGAGGAACTCGCGCCGGCGCAGGTATACCGACCTGGGGGTGATCTCCGACGGGCGGATTCGCATTGCGACCTCCGTGTCTCGCACGCCCGCCGATTGTTACGGCTTTCTTCACGACCCGCCAGCCGCAAGCCGACCGGAACGCATCGGACAACGCCCGCGCTGTGGAGGGCATAGCGCCGCCCTATCTGGCGGCGACTAGGAGCTTTCGGCGGCCGGCTCCGCTTTGCGCACGATGGGCGGAACGGGGGCGATCACCGGAGGCTCATGCCGCACTTCGGGCGCGGCGACGGGAACGCCGCGGTGTCGCGCGTTCCAGCGCTCGCGCGTCTCGCGCTGCTCGTCGGGGGACATCTGGGCCCGGTGCAGGTCGCAGATGAAGCCGGCGCGGGGACCGCGCGACCGGTTCGGGCAGCCGTCCACCCGGCAGCTCATGTCGAGAGTGCGGCGCGGCCGCGGGGCCTTGGGCGGCAGCCGTACGATGCGCTGGGCGGGGACGGCGGTGGGCAGCTTCCCTTCCGCCGCCAGGCGCTTGTTCCGCTCGAGGATGCTCTTCTGCTCCGCCGCGGAGAGCTTCTTCGCATGGTCGCGGCAGAACCAGCGGTTGCGCGGGCCGGCGCCGGGCTCGCCGCAGCCCGGGACGGGGCACAGCCGTCCCGCCCGACGGCCGTCGACTTCCGTGCGGCCGGCGGAAGCGCGTGCCACCGCATCCTTGACCTGGCGCTGCACGAGCTCGCCGATCGCCGAGCTCAGGTCTTGCGCGAACCGCTCGATCAGCGCGCGGAACGAGGCATCCCTGTTTCGTTGGGCCATGATTGTTGCGTTTTTTTGCGAAGGAGAAATGGAACGAAGACCTATCTATCCGGTGACGGCGCGAAGCGCGAGCGAAATCGTCGCCTGGGCCGGTGTCAACGCCCGAACACGCCCTTCAGCTTGTTCGCCGCGTCTTGCTTGGCCTTTTCGGCCTGCTGCTGCGCCTTCTGCTCCAGCTCCTGCTGCTTCTGCTGAGCGACCTGTTGCCCCTGCTCCTTCTTCTGGCCGGCGGCGCCGCCCAGGACGCCGGAGAGGAGGCTCGATCCCGCGGACTTGACGATCGCCTCCACCGCTCCCCGGACGTCGAGGTCGGCGATGCTCGGGTTCGTGGGCGGTCCCACCAGACGCAGGCCGACGGGCACATTGGTGTTGAGCTTCACGCGCCCGCCCGTGAGCTGCTGGACGGTGGCCGGCGTCAGCGCGACCGTCGCCGGCATGTCCAGCGTGCCGTCGAGCCGGATGCCGCCGGAGAAGCTCATCTCCGCCTGCGGCGTCGACGCCTTGAGCGGCTCCTTCAGGCGCGCCCACCCGTCCTTGAGCGTGAGCCCGAAGGGCAGGTCCTTGCCGAAGTCGGTGACCCCGCTCTGCGGCACCTTTCCGCGCAGCGCGCCGGGCAGCGCTCCCATCACCGGCGAGGCCGCCGAGGCGACGATGTCCTTGCCGTAGAACTTGCCGTCCTGGACGTGCCCGAGCATGACGCCCGAGAGCGACTTCGTCAGGTTGGTGATGTCCTGCCCGCGTCCGTCCAGCGTGACGTCCCCGTCGAAGCGGCCGGCCAGCACTTTCTTGGGCGAGCTCATCGACGCAGCCTTGTCCAGATCGATCCCGCGCACCTTGGTCGCGACGTGCCACGGTTCGTTGGGGTGGGCGAGCTTGATGCGCGTGCCACCCGCGTCGATCTGCCCGCCCAACCCCTGGATGGACGCGGTCTGCACGGCGATCTCGTCTTCCTTCATGGTCACGTCGGCGGCCACGCTCTGGAATTGCTGCTTCTTGTAGGTGACGCGGGCGAGCTTCGCCGTCGCATGCCCCGAGAGCCCGGCGAACGTCTTCGGATCGGGTGGCGGTTTCTCCTCCTCCTTCGTCTTCGAAGGAAGGAGCATCCGGTCGAGGTCGAGGTGCTCGCTCGTCACCGATAGCTCGAATTGCTTGGTCGCCTTGTCGCCCGCGCCTTTCGTCTCCGCCCAGCCGTGCGCGTCGATGCGGTCGTCCAAGACGTGCAGCGCGAGCGTCTCCAGCTCGATGCGCTGCTGCGGGTTGGCCGTCGTTCCCGAAGAGCTGCGCGTCCCCTTCGCCGTCAGCTCGAGACGCTGACCCGGCGCCTTGTCGAGCGATTGCCCGGGTCGCAGATCCGCGCCGGCGAGATCCAGGGTCGCGTCGAACGCCAGCTTGCCTTGCGTCGCGCCCTTCGCATGGGCGATGAGCGTCATCGGGGCGCCCGCCGCCTTGGTCATGGTCTCGGGCAGCGCGAGCTTCACGGGAGTGAGATCGACGCGCAGCTCCAGCGCCTGCGCCGCTTGCGTCCCGGTCGCGTGGACGAGCAGCCCGATCGGGCCGGCAACCTGTCCCTTCAGTTGTTTCGCGAGCGGCGGGTAATACGCGGCGAGCCGGGCGAGGTCGAGATCGTGGCTGCGGATCTCCAGGCCCTCGATCCGCGGCGAGGGCGTGTTGAGACCCGAGGCGCGCCCCTGTCCGGTGATCCCGGCGGGACCCAGGTCGAAGCGGAGCTTGGAGATCTGCATGTCTCCCTTCTCCGCGTCGCCCTTCACGTCGGTGTCGAGCACGACGTCCAGGGCCTTTCCACCTTCGGCGCCGGCGAACTTGAGCCCGAGCGCGTGCACCGCTCCTTGGATGCTGGTGGGGCCTTTCCCACCCGGGACCGCGGAGCCGAGCTGCGCGTCGAAATTCGCGTCGAGGCGTCCCGCCTGCAGCCCCACGTCCTTGGGGACGAAGGGCGCGAGCGGGGAGAGGTCGATTGGCTGGACCTTGAGAGTGACCTTCTCGGGCGTGGGCACCAGGGTGGGCGGAAGCGGCGCCGCGTGCAGCCGCAGCTCGAAGTTCTTCTGCTCGGCGAGGACCGCGGCGGTGACCACCACGTCGAGCGGCCTGCCGGCGCGCAGGTCCTCGACCTTGACGTCGAGGTGCTGGATGGCGAGCTGCCTCTGCGCCCGCCCGGAGCGATCCACCAGAGCGACCCGGGCATCGCGCAGCCCCGCGTGGTCGACGCGGAGGAAGGAGAGATCGCCCTGCTTCTTCTCTTCTTCGGCCTCCTTCTTCTTCGGTTCGACCTGCGCGAGCTTCTTCTGCAGGCGTTCGAGGTTCGTCGTGCCGTCTTCGAAGCGGATCAGGTTCACGTCGAGCCCGTCCACGTCGGCAGAGCGGACGAGCACGTCCTTGCCGCCGCTGAATATCGCGCGCAGGAGCGCGACCCGGACGTCGACGCGCTTCACTTGCGCGAGCGGAAGCCCTTCGCCCGCCGCGGCACCTATGCCGACGTCCTTCACGGCCGCGCCGAAGCCAGTGAGGACCTTCGTCGACACCGAGCCGATCGTCACCGGCCGCCCGAGCTGCTGCGACAATTTGGCGGCCTCGTCGTGCGCCTTGCTGGTGAGGATGGAGTCGACCACGAACAACCCGATGGCGACGATCAGCACCAGCGCGCCGAGCACGGCGCCGACGACGATCGGCCATCTCTTCTTTGCAGGCGCATCCATGGCCGCCAAAGTTACGTCGGCCCACCGCCGGTGTCAGGGGAGCCCCGGCTGGAATGCAGCCGCGCGCACAGTCGTGCTGCGTCCGCTCAGCCTTGCGCCTGCGCCCGGAGGGATCCGGCGAGCTGACCGCAGGCGCCTCCCACCGACTGGCCGTGCGGGAGGCGCAGCAGCGTCCGCACTCCGCGGCCGGCGAGGCGGCTTTGGAACGCGCGGCAGCGGTCGAGCGGCGGCGCCACCTGCCTCCGATCGGGTCCGGGATTGAGCGGGATCAGGTTCACCCGGACGTCCAGGCCGTGGGCGAAATCGGCCAGCGCGTCCGCGTCGCCGTCGGCGTCGTTGACTCCCCGGATGAGGGTCCACTGCAGCAGCACCGTGCGCGGCGCCCGGGCGATCGCGGCGCGGAGGTCGGCCAGGCTGAACCGGCGCGCGACGGGGAGGAGCGCAAGCCGTGTAGCTTCCTCGATGGCGTGGAGGCTCACCGCGAGATTGACGCGAGAGCGCGCGAACAGCTCGTCCATCCGCGGCACGATTCCCACCGTGCTCACCGTCATGCGACGCTCGGGCACCGCGAATCCTTTGGGCTCCCGCAGGACGGCCACCGCCCGCAGGACCGCCTCGAGGTTGTCGAGAGGCTCGCCCATCCCCATGAAGACGACGTTGCGCGGCGCGAATCCGAGCCGCCGGGCGACGAGGGCGTACTGGACGACGATCTCCGCGGCGTCCAGATTGCGCAACAGACCCAGCCGGCCCGTCTCGCAGAACACGCAGCCGCGAGCGCAGCCGACCTGGCTGGAAAGGCACACCGTCCATCGCTCCTTGGCGCGCAGCCGCGAGGCCGGCTGGTGGATGGCGACGGTCTCCACCATGTTCCCGTCGTCCAGCCGCACGGCGAAGCGCAGCGTGCCGTCCGCGTCCTCGACCATCTCGGCCCCAGGCAAGGCGGACTCGAAGCGCGCCTGCGCCTCGGCGAAGAGGTGCTGCGCGGGCGATTCGCGCACGGGTCGCCCCGCCACCCCGGCGAGGAGCGCGCGCGCCAGGACGCGGGCGGCGCCGGCCGAAGCGCCGCGGGAAGTCGCCCAGGCGGCGAGGTCGGCTTCGGTCTGTCCGGCGAGATGCATCGCCGGGAGTTCTAGCGCCGCGCCCTCTCGGCGGCCAGCGCACGATAGGCGCGCGCATCGCGCCAGCGGAGCACGCCCGTCGGTCGCCGCTCCCAGAAGTTCACCACCAGGGTCACGCGGAGCGCGCCCGGGGCGCCCGGCAGCCTCCGGTCCGGCGTCCGCCCGCGCGCGTCGAGCACGCCGTGGAAGAGCGCGCCGTCGAACACCGCGTATCGGTTGCGCCGGGGGACGACCACCTCGAGGTGGCCGGCGGCCGCGGGCGTCGGCTGGCCCCCGCGGCCTGCGCGCTGATCGGTGATGGCCAGCTGGCCGCCCCGCACGCGGTTGAAGAAGAACACGCTTGCCTTCCGCGGGTGGCGCAGCCTCCCCGCGGCGCGGACGTCCTGGTCGAAATGGAATCCGACCGGCACGTCGTTCGTGTACGAGCGCCCGATCCACCACTCCGCGCCGAGACATCGCGCGTCCGGAGCGGCGATCTGCCAGAGCGCCAGGACGGCCTCCTCGACCGGGTGTTCGGGTGGCGCGCCGCGCGGCATCCAGAAGGTGGTGAAATAGCTCTGCCGGAGACGCTCCGCTCCGAGCCGTCCGATGGCGCGCCGCGCACGGCGAACGAGAGCGCCGCCGAGGGCCCCGTCGAGGACCCGGACGAGGCGGTGCGCCGGGGTGGTCCGCGGCGCCGGAAAAATCCGATTCGCATCTTGTGATCCCGCCGTGCGTTGTGGCACAGAGCCTCGATGCTGCATCCGCAGGACTGGTCCATCGAGCGCGCGCTCCAGCTCTACAACATCCCGAACTGGGGCGCCGGGTACTTCAACATCAACTCGAAGGGCCACCTCGCCGTCCATCCCAACGGGCAGCCCGGCCCGGTGATCGACCTGATGGACGTCGTCGACGACATCCGCGAACGCAAACTGGGTTTCCCTTGCGTGGTGCGGTTCCAGGACGTGCTCCGCTCCCGCGTCAAGCAGCTCAACGAGACCTTCCGCAGCGCGATCGCGCAGCACGGATACAAAGGACAGTACTTCGGGGTCTATCCGACCAAGGTGAACCAGATGCGCGAGGTCGTCGAGGAGATCCTCGACGCCGGCGCGCCCTACCACTTCGGCCTGGAGGCAGGCTCCAAGGGCGAGCTGCTCATCGTGCTGGCGCTCAACACGGACCCCGAGGCGCTCACCATCTGCAACGGCTACAAGGACGAGGAGTACCTGCGCCTCGCGCTCGTCGGCCGCAAGCTGGGCCGCAAGATCATCGTGGTCATCGAGAAGCTGTCCGAGCTTCCCGAGCTGCTCCGGCTCTCGGAGGAGATGAACGTGCACCCGCTCATCGGGCTGCGCAGCAAGCTCTCCACCAAAGGCACCGGCAAATGGGAATCGTCCTCGGGAGACTTCGCCAAGTTCGGGCTCACCACGCCCGAGCTGATCCAGGCGGTGAGGATGCTCAAGGACCGCGGGATGGAGGGCGCGGCGAAGCTGTTCCACTTCCACGTGGGCAGCCAGCTGACCGACATCCGCACCGTCAAGGACGTGGTGAACGAGGGGGCGCGCATCTACGCCAAGCTGCGCAAGCTGGGCGTCGCGCTCGAGTACTTCGACGTGGGCGGCGGCCTGGGGGTCGACTACGTCGGCGCGCGGAGCACCTCGTACGTCTCGTCGCTCAATTACTCGGTGGAAGAGTACGCCGCCGACGTCGTCTACACCGTCCAGCAGATCTGCACCAACGAGGGCGTTGCCGAGCCGCACATCGTGAGCGAGTCGGGGCGCGCGCTGACCGCGCACCACTCCTGCATCCTGATGAACGTGTTCGGGCACATCGAGTTCGGCGAGAACGGCGCCGAGATCTCGGACGGCATCGTGGCGCCGGTGCCGGACTCGCCGGAGACGCCCATCGTCCGGGAGATGCGCGAGATCGTGGCCGGGCTGACGCCGAAGAACTCCGGCGAGACGTACAACGACGGGGTCGCCAAGAAGGAGCAGGCCCTCACGATGTTCAAGCTCGGGATCCTCGGGCTCGAGGAGCGCGCCATCATCGAGGGGCTCTTCTGGCGGCTGTGTCGCAAGCTGGTCGGCATCAACAAGCGGCGCAAGAGAGTGCCCGGGCAGACCCGCGGGCTCGAGGACCGGCTCGCCGACCAGTACATGGCGAACTTCTCCGTCTTCCAGAGCGCGCCGGACCACTGGGCCATCGACCAGCTCTTCCCGATCGTGCCGCTGCACCGCCTCGACGAGATCCCCACCCGCGATTCCACCATCGTGGACATCACCTGCGACTCGGACGGGAAGATCGACAGCTTCATCGAGAACGAGACCGTCGACGAAACGATCGCGCTCCACCCGCTGCGCGAAGGCGAGCCCTACTACCTGGGGATGTTCCTCACCGGCGCCTACCAGGACATCATGGGCGACATGCACAACCTCTTCGGCCGCGTGCACGAGGTGCACGTGTTCGTCGACGACGAAGACCCCGAGGACTACTACATCGAGGAAGTAATCCCTGGCGACACGCTGGAACGCGTGCTGGTGCGGGTGCAGTACGAGCCCAGCGACCTCGCCAAGCGCGTGAAGCAGGCGCTGGACGCGAAGGTGCGGGACGGCTCGGTGAAGCCGAAGGAGTCCGTCTCGCTGACCGACTTCTACGAGCAGGCGATGCGCGGGTACACCTACCTGGGCAGCGTCTGATTCAGACCGGGCGCCGCCTCGCGCAGGCCGAGCTCGTCTAGCTTGCGCAAGAGGCTCGAGCGCGCGATGCCCAGCTCGCGCGCCATCGCGCCGCGCTGACCCCGGTGCCGTTCCCAGGCCGAGCGGATGGCCAGCGCCTCGATCTGCTCCAGGGTCCTGCCGCGCAGGTCGATCAGCTCGCGTGCGTCGCCAGTCTCGCCCGTTTCCGGGGACCGTCGCGAGCCGTCGTCGATGCGCAACGCCGACCCGCGGATCGTCACGGTATCGCTGAGCACGACCGCGAGCTGCACCACGTGGCGCAGCTCGCGGGCATTCCCCGGCCAGCGGTGGGCGAGCAGGCGCGCCCGCGCGTCGGCGGAGAACCCGCGCTGCACGCCGTCGCCCTCCTGCGCGAGGAAGTGCTCGGCCAGCGGGACGACGTCCTCCTTTCGCTCGCGCTGCGGCGGGAGCTCAACCGATAGGCCGGCCAGGCGGTAGTAGAGATCCTCGCGGAACGATCCCGCGCGGACCAGCTTTCTCAGATCGCGGTGCGTGGCGCAGACGATGCGCACGTCGATGCGGCGGGGGCGGG
The DNA here is from genome assembly GCA_045802765.1 of Myxococcales bacterium. GTDB lineage: Bacteria > Myxococcota > Myxococcia > Myxococcales > 40CM-4-68-19 > VBKO01. The sequence goes on along the minus strand of JBJMQJ010000283.1, from coordinate 3,295 downwards.
GCGAACCGACCGGCTTGACCTCGCCCGCCTCGAGCGCGCGCAGGAGCTTGACCTGCAGCGGGAGGGGAAGATCCCCGATCTCGTCGAGGAACAGCGTCCCGGAATCGGCGGCTCCGAAGGCGCCAGGGCTCGATCCGACCGCGCCGGTGAACGCGCCGCGCTCGTGCCCGAACAGCTCCGCCTCCGCCAGCTCGGGTGAGATGGCTCCGCAGTTCACCGGGACGAACGCCTCGCCGGCCCGCGGCGAAAGCTCGTGCACGGCGCGCGCCGCCACCTCCTTGCCGCTGCCGCTCTCTCCCAGGATGAGCACCGGCAGCCGCGACGGCGCCGCGCGGCGGAGCAGCTCCAAAGCGCCGCCCAGCACGGGATCGCAGGTGACGACCCCCGGGAGCGGCACCGGCGCCGAAGGCGAGTCGCGCTCGATGCGGAGGACCTGCGCGCCGACGCGCAAGGTGGACCCGGCCGACACTTCCGCCTCGGCGATGCGCGATCCGTCCACGACCGTGCCGTTCGTGGACGCGAGGTCCTTCACCCACACCCGTCCGTCGCGCTGATGCAGGCGGCAGTGGAAACCGGAGACGAAGCGGTCCTCCAGGACCACCTGGTTCTGCGCATGGGCGCCCACCGAGATGGCTACCGAGTCGAGCGCCACGCGCTGGAGGGCGCCGTCCTGGCCGCGCCAGCGCAGGATGAGCGGCTTCGGCGCCGAGGACTCCAGCCGGCCGACGGCGGTCACGCGGCTCGCGGGTGGATCGGGGACCAGCTGCAAGGCTCGGGCGATCTCAGTCATCGTCTCCCTCCGGAGCTCCGCGAGGCATACCCGCAACGTGGCGCGGAGCGAATCGGATCGCTGACCGAGCCGGGACTGCGGAACCCCGTTATCCTGCCGGCGTGCACCCTTGCGTCGCCGTGCTCCTGCCGCAGAGCAGCTACCGCGGCGACGATTTGCTCGCCGCCGCCGCGCGAGTGGGAGTCGACCTGTATCTCGCCTCCGATCGGTGCCACGTCCTTGCCGAGCAGTGGACGGAGGGCTCGCTCCCGCTGGACTTCACCGACCCCGACGGTGCTGCGCGGTCCCTCGCGGAGGCCGTGCGCCCGCGTAGACCGGTGGCGGTGCTCGGCACCGACGATCAGACCGCCGTCATCGCCGCCCGCGCTGCGCGCCTGCTCGGATTGCCGCATGACGCACCCGAGGCGGTCGAGGCGGCGCGCAACAAGCGGCTGTCCCGTGAGCGCCTGCGCGAGGCGGGCGTACCGGTGCCGCGCTTCCAAGCGGTGCGGCTGGGCGGCGCGATCCCGGACGGCCTCCCGTTTCCCTGCGTGGTGAAGCCCCTGGTGCTTTCGGGAAGCCGCGGGGTGATCCGGGCGAACGACCCAGCGGAGCTGAAGGTCGCCCTCGATCGCGTCGGCCGCTTGCTCCGATCGCCGCAGGTGGCCGTACGGCGCGACGCGGAGCTCTCCAGCGTGCTCGTCGAGGAATTCCTCCCCGGCCCCGAAGTGGCGCTCGAGGGACTGCTCATCCGAGGCGAGCTGACCGTGCTGGCGCTGTTCGACAAGCCCGACCCGCTGAACGGTCCGTATTTCGAGGAGACGCTGTACGTCACCCCTTCCCGGCACCCCGAGGAGCTGCAGCGAGCAATCGCCCGCGCGACGCGTGCGGCGGCTCGCGCCTTGGGGCTTACACACGGGCCGATCCACGCCGAGCTGCGGCTGACCCCGGACGGACCGCGCATCCTCGAGGTGGCGGCGCGATCGATCGGCGGGCTCTGCGGCCGCGCGCTGCGCTTCGGCGTCGGAGTCACGCTGGAGGAGCTGGTCCTGCTGCACGCCCTGGGCCGCCCTCCCCCGCTCGTCCGCGAGGGCGCGGCATCGGGCGTGCTCATGCTTCCCATCCGTCAGGGCGGCGTGTTGCGCGAGGTCCGCGGCCTCGCGGAGGCGCGCGCCGTCCCCGGCGTGACGGACGTGGTGGTCACCGCGCACCCGGACGAGGAGCTGGTGCCCCTGCCGGAAGGCGCGAGCTATCTCGGGTTCGCCTTCGCGCGCGGCGAGACCCCCGCCGAGGTCGAGTCGGCGCTGCGCCGCGCCGGCTCCTTCGTCGAGCCGGTGGTCGACCCGAAGCTGCCGACCGCGCGACCCGCTTAGGTCCGGCCGAACTGGCCGGAGGTGGGCTCGGTTCAACAGAACCAGGGCTCCGTGAGGCGCGCCACCTTCCGCGAGGCGCGCCCGGGCGCTTCATGCGGCCGCGGATCGGCCAGCGCGCGCAGCTTGCGGAAGGTCTCCATCGGATCCGCGCCAGCCTCCGCTTGCGCCCTGGCCAGCGCCGCCGATGCCCGCCATAGCTCGTCCACGCGCGGGTCGGGGTGCGTCCAGCTCCAGCCAAACTGATCGGGCTCGAATCTCCCCAGCCACGGGCGCGGCTCGTCCCCGTCGAGAATCGCGGACCCCGGTGGGATCAGCAGCCGGAGCGTGTACTGGATCGGGTCGATCTGCTCGACGAGATCGTGCCGTACCGCGAACTCGAATAGCTCGGAGACATCGCCGAACGCGCTCCAAGGCGTGTAGGGCAAGAGCGTCGGCCGCAAGTCGATGCCCGCCGCACGGACCAGCCGCAGCGCGACCGGCACGTCGGCCGCCGTGTGTCCCTTGCACAGCGCCAGCAGGACGGCGTCGTTGAGCGACTCGACCGCGCTGGTGACGAACAGGCACCCGCAGCGGGCAAGCTCCGGCAGCATGTCGCGGTGCTGCAGGAGATGCTCGATCTTGATGGTGGCGTCGAAGGTGACGTCGGGCCATCGGGCATGAAGCTCCCGCACCAAGCGGAGCGCGTGCGTGGGCCCGTTGAGGAAATCGGGGTCGCCGAACGTCACGTGGCGGGCGCCGGCTTCGATCTGCTGCTCTACGTCCCGCAAGACCGTCTCGCGCGGCACGGCGACGAAGCGCCCACCGTAGACCGGCACGATCGGGCAATGGCGGCAGAGATGCTTGCAGCCCCGGGATGCCTCGACGGATGCGACCAGCCGGGTATCGGCTCCGATCTCCAGCCGGGCATAGCGGTCGAGCACCGGCAATCCAGCGCGGCTGGGGATCGCCGGAGGGAGCTTCGCGCGCTCGAACGGCATCGCTCCGGCGGAGGTTCGCACGGCAGGGACCGACGCGGCGTCGCCGCGCTCGAGCGCCTCGGCGAGGAGACGCAACGGGACGTCCGCCTCTGCGCCGATCACCGAGTCCGATTTCGGATGTTGGTGTTGTAGGGATTTATTGTAGTTGTTAAGTGCGTAGTTTATGTATTGTGTGT
>JBJMQJ010000028.1:0-8028 GCA_045802765.1 Myxococcales bacterium | reverse complement strand
CTTGTCGAGGACCATGCGCGTCGGGCCCATCGGTCCGTCGCCGTCCGGCGCCACGCGGTTCGGCTCGCCGGCGGCGATGGCCTTCAGATCGGCGCCTGCGCAGAAGGTCCCGCCCGCGCCCCAGAGGACGGCGACGCGCGCCTCGGGATCCGCGTCGAAGCCGCGGAACGCGTCCGCCAACGCCTGCGCCGCGATCCGGTCGACCGCGTTGCGCACCTCGGGGCGCTCGAGAATCACGGTGGTGACGGATCCCTGCTTTTCGACCCGCACGGGCATGTCGGCCTCCGGGCCCTGGAGCATATGCGCTGGACGAGTGCCCTGCTCGATGGCAGAAGCGGCGCATGCTTGGTGCTCTGATCGTCGCCGCGGCGCTCTCGCCCGCGGTGCAGGCGTTCGTCAAGATCGACAAGCCGGTCGTCGCGATCACGCGCGTCCGCGTCATCGACGGGACCGGCGCGGCGCCGCGCGAGGACCAGACGGTGGTCATCTCGGGCGGGAAGATCGCCGCCGTCGGCCCGTCCGCGAGCACCGCTGTGCCGCAGGGCGCGCTGGTGCTGCAGCGCGAAGGCGGCACGGTGCTCCCGGGCCTGGTGGGGATGCACGACCACCTCTTCTATCCGGCCGGCGGCGCCATCTTCCACTCGATGCCGCGCAGCTTTCCGCGCCTGTATCTCGCCGCCGGAGTGACGACCATCCGCACGACCGGCAGCATCGAGCCGTACACCGACCTCGAGGTGAAGAAGGAGATCGACGGCGGCAAGCAGCCCGGGCCGCGCGTGCACGTGACCGGTCCGTACCTGGAAGGCGTGGGCACCTTCACTCCGCAGATGCACGAGATCCGCGACGCGGACGACGCGCGCCGGACGGTCGAGTTCTGGGCGGAGCAGGGGGCCACTTCGTTCAAGGCGTACAATTTCCTCACGCGCGCCGAGCTGGGCGCTGCCATCCGGGCGGCGCATGCCCGCGGCATCAAGGTGACGGGACACCTCTGCTCGATCGGCTTCGGCGAAGCGGCGGCGCTCGGCATCGACGATCTGGAGCACGGGCTTTTGGTGGACACCGAATTCTTCTCCGGGAAGAAGCCGGACGAATGCCCGACGCCGCGCGCCGCGTACGTGGAGCTGTCGCGCATGGAGGTGGGATCGCCGCAGATCCAGCAGCTCATCTCCGAGCTGGTGAAGCGGAAGGTGGCGGTCACCTCCACGCTGCCGGTCTTCGAGCTCTTCGATCCGGCGCGGATGACGCAGCCGCGCGCCCTGGAAGCGATGTCGCCCGATGCGCGGGCGCTCTATCTGCAGAACCAGCTGCGCAACGCGCAGCCCGCCAAGGATGCCGCGGACTGGAAGAAGCTGCTCCAGCTGGAGATGCAGTTCGAGCGGGCGTTCGCCGCCGCGGGAGGGACGCTTCTCGCCGGCTGCGATCCGACCGGGAACGGCGGCGTCGTCGCCGGCTACGGAGACCAGCGCGGAGTGGAGCTGCTGGTCGAGGCGGGGTTCACGCCGGTGGAGGCGATTCGCATCGCGACGATGAACGGAGCGCAATTCCTGGGCGAAGGGGAGCGGATCGGGTCGATCGCGCCGGGGAAGCTCGCCGATCTCGTGCTGGTGGAGGGCGATCCGGCAAAGCGGGTCGCGGACATCGAAAAGGTGGAAGTCGTGTTCAAGGACGGCATCGGGTACGACCCGGGCAAGCTGATCGATTCGGTCCGCGGCACCGTCGGGCTGCGGTAGCCGGGGGCATTCATCGACCGCGGTGTTATGGTCACCTCGTGGCCCGCCCATCACGCCCGCGCTCGAGGATCGAAGGACGCCGGGCGCTGACGCCGGCGGAAGCCGGCCGCCGCCGGACCGAGGCGAAACGGGAGCAAGCCGAGGCCCGGCGCCGGGGGGCGGAGACGAAGCGCTCGACGGCGGAGCGCGGCCGGCGCGTCTCGGAAGAGGTCCGCAAACTCAGCGAGAGCGCGCGAAGACACGCCGAGCGTGCCCGCCGCGCCGCGGAGATCGCGCGCTCCGCAGCCGAGCAGTCGCGGCGCGCCCTCGACGATGCCCGGCGGATTTCCGAGATGCTGCGGCGCAAGGCGGAGGAGGATCGCATCACCTCGGAGCGGATCAGGCGTGCCGATTCCGCGCGCATTCACGAGGCGATCCGCGAGGCGGTCCGGGAACAGGCGGAGATCTCGGCCGAGATGAACGTCGCCGCGGAGGCTTTCGGCGCCAATCCGGAGCTCGGGGGCGTGGAGGAGGCGCGCCCTCGGGCGCTGCGCGCCCCCCGCAAGGGCCGGTGAGACAACTGGACGCCGGCGGCGTGGGAACGGGGATAGCCTCGCCTGGTTGACGTACGGGTCGGCCGTGAGGGCAGGCGCCCTCTCGCCCGAGGAGCGGCACTTCCAGGCTCACCGGAGAGCGGACAGCTTAGGGTCTGCGGGCTGCCATCGCGAGGGGTCGATGCGCGCTACATTCCCTATTACCGCTTTCATTGTCTTCGTGTGCAGTTGCTCTGCATCCGAATCCGAACCCCCTGTACCGCGTGTCGGACCTGCGCTTCACTTCGTGACCATCACGGTCACTGGCCCTGGCGCGGTGCGCTCGTCAGGGTTCGATTGCGTCACCGGATGCACGCAGCAGGTCGCCGGCGGCACCACGCTCCACCTGTCGGCAGCCGCGACGCCCGATTCGATCTTTGGCGGCTGGAGCGGCGCTTGCTCGGGAACCGGCGCCTGCGATCTACTGGTAGACCGGGATCTTGCAACGACAGCGACATTCGAGCGGGTCACGGTGAAGGTCGAGCAGATCTTGCATACGCTGACCGTCCGCAAGAACGGTTCGGGAACTGTTCGCTCCGCACCCACGGGGATCGATTGTGGCGCGACGTGCTCGGCCAGATTCGGCGCAGCGACGCAAGTCGCGCTGATTGCCCACCCGGATCCGGGGTGGCGCTTCGCAGGCTGGAGCGACGGCTGCAGGGGCGACGCCGATTGCACGGTCTTGCTCGGCGCGGACCTGGTCGTCACGGCGAAGTTCCGCCACGAGGCCCGGCTTGCCCTCACGATTTCCGGGGCCGGCCAGGGTTCGGTTGCATTCGCGCCCGGCGGTCAGGATTGCGAGCGCAGCTGCGAGGCGATCTACAAGACAGGCACGACGCTGCACGTCAGCGCGTCGCCCGCGCAGGGATCGATCTTCATGGGCTGGACGGGGTCGTGTTCCGGATTGGGCGCATGCAACGTGCGCCTCGATCAGGACATGTCGATCGGCGCCATCTTCTGGCTTTTTCCGGCCTATACGGTCGCGGCATTCGGCGACGTCTATACCCGGCTTGGCGGCATGGACGATGCTGGAAACATCGTCTACGTCAGGCCGCCGGGCAATCTGGTCGGCGACATCGCTTACTACCGCGACGCATCGACCGGCGAGGAGCGGCAGCTCTGGCCGGGCGCCGACGCTTGGGCGGTGTCCATCTCGCGCGGCGGGCGCATCGCGCTCACCACGTTCCACTGGAACGGCAACGAGGACGCATGGAGCTCGTACCGCCTCAGGCCCTCGGGCGTTTGGGAGGCAGTCCGGACACTGGGCGGCGTCGATGGTGCCTTTGTCGGCACGGTCGACGATGCTGGCGTCATCATCGGCGGCTCGCACGTGAGCGGGACGGGCGATCAGCGGGTCTTTCACGCCTACCTGGAAGACGGAAACGGCATCGTCGATCTCGGCTCGAGCGACACCAACAGCTACGCCTTTGCCCGTCGCGGCGCGTACGTTGCCGGCGGCGTGTGGGGAAGTCCCTATGGTCCGCACCGCGCCGCGGTCTGGACCGGGGACGGCATCCACGAGCTAGGCAGCTTTGGCGGCCCGTATTCCTTCGCGCGCGGGATCAACGGGCAAGGCGTCATCGTCGGCTCGGCGCAGCTCGGCGGACCCGACTTCGGAGAGCACGCCTTCATCTGGGATCCGCGCACGCAGGCGCTGCGCGACGTGGGTGGCGGCCAGCTCACCGACATCAATGACGACGGCGTCGCCGTGGGTTCCACCCAAGGAGGGTATCCCATGCCGCGCGGGGAGGGCCTGCTCTATTTCAACGGCGTGCTCTGGCACTTGAAGGACCTCGTCCAAGAGCAGGACACGAGCCTGGAGGGCGCGATGTTCATCAACTCCCGCGGCCAGATCATCGGCAGCGGTTTCGTGCACAATCACTGGGGCGATTACTTGCTCACCCCGCGCGATTGAGCCGCACGCTGCGCCGACGCCAGCGGCGACCTTGCGTTACGTCCCGCTGTCGCGGCCGCGCAGGTCGACCGGCGTGACCGCGTCGCCGATCCGCCGCGCGAGCTGGCCGTGCTCGTCGCGGATCGCCTTCGGGAGGCGGGCGCCGAAGGAGTCGAAGAAGGTCTCCTGGCTCTGGACCGCCTCCTCCCATTCCTGGGGGTCGACGCGCAGGAGCTGGGACACGGCGGCGTCGGAGAGATCCACGCCGCGCAGGTCGAGGGCCGAGCGGGTGGGCACGTCGCCGATCGGCGTGTCGGTGGCGCCGCCGCGCGCTCCGTCGGAGCGCTCGAGGATCCACTTGAGCACGCGCAGGTTCTCGCTGTAGCCCGGCCAGAGGAGCTTGCCGTTGTCGCCGGTGCGGAACCAATTGACGCGAAAGATCTTGGGAGGCGACTTGAGCTGCTGGCCGATCTTCAGCCAATGCCCCCAGTAGTCGCCCATGTTGTAGCCGCAGAAGGGCAGCATGGCCATCGGGTCGCGGCGCAGGACCCCCACCTTGCCCGTCGCCGCGGCGGTGGTCTCCGACGACAGCGTCGCGCCGAGGAACACGCCGTGCTGCCAGTTGCGAGACTGGAATACGAGCGGGACGGTCCGCTGCCGGCGCGCGCCGAAGAGAATGGCGGAGATGGGGACGCCTTCCGGTTTCTCCCAATCGGGAGAGATCGACGGGCACTGGCTGGCGTGGGTCGTGAAGCGGCTGTTCGGATGCGCCGCCTTCTCCGGCGACTTCGGCGTCCACGGCCGGCCTTGCCAGTCGAGCGCGTTCTCCGGTGGCGGATCGTCGTGGCCTTCCCACCAGGGCGTTCCGTCGGGGCGCAGCGCGACGTTCGTGTAGATGGTGTCTTTCTGGATCATCTCCATCGCGTTCGGGTTGGTCTTGTGGCTGCTGCCGGGGACCACGCCGAAGAACCCCGACTCGGGGTTCAGCGCCCACAGCCGCCCGTCCGCGCCGGGGCGGATCCAGGCGATGTCGTCGCCGATGGTCCACGCCTGCCACCCGGGCATCGAGGCGGGCGGCACGATCATGGCGAGGTTCGTCTTCCCGCAGGCGCTGGGGAACGCGCCCGTCACGTAGTGCATCTTTCCCTCGGGCGAGCGCAGCGCGAGGATGAGCATGTGCTCGGCGAGCCAGCCTTCCTTCTTCCCCAGCCAGCTGGCGAGGCGCAGCGCGAGGCATTTCTTGCCGAGGAGGGCGTTGCCGCCGTATCCCGACCCGACCGACCACACCGTGTTCGCTTCGGGGAAGTGGCAGATGAAGCGGCGCTCCGGGCTCAGATCCCCCAGCGAATGGAGGCAGCGGGTGAAGTCGTCCGAATCCCCCAGGTGCTCGAGCGCAACCTGCCCGACGCGGGTCATGATGCGCATGTTCAGGACCACGTACCTGCTGTCCGTGATCTCGACCCCGACCTTGGAGAAGCGCGAACCGGGCGGGCCCATGAGGAAGGGCACCACGTACATGGTGCGGCCCTTCATCGCGCCCTTGTAGAGCCCCGCCAGCTTCCTGCGCGCCTCGTCGGGGGCCATCCAGTTGTTGTTGGGCCCGGCGTCCTCCTTGTCCTCGGTGCAGACGAAGGTGAGATGCTCGGTGCGGGCGACGTCGTGGGAAGCGCTGCGGTGCAGATAGCAACCCGGAAGCTTGGACTGGTTCAGCTCGATCAGCTCGCCGGTCCCGAGGCACTCGCGGATGAGCCGGTCCTTCTCGCCCTGCGACCCGTCGCAGACGACCACTTGCGAAGGCGTGGTCATCCGCTGGATCTCGTCGACCCAATTCTGGATCGCTGCGTTCTGCAGTCTCATCGTTCCCTCGGGTGTATTGGACCGGACGGCGGGAATGCGGTCGGACCGTAGAGGAATCTAGCCCCCCTCGCAAGCTACCGCCGCTCGCGAAAGCGGGCGCCTGTCTCCTGCCGGAACCTCCGCGGGTGCCACGCCGTTCGCCGGAGGACGGAACCGCCTCCGGCGAAGGGCCGCCGCGGTGGGCCTTGACCCTGCCCGGCGAAAGCGGGATGGTGCGTGCCGCTCGCGAAGTGGTCCGACCATCCGACCATCTGGAGATCGTTACCCGTGCCGAGCTCCGCATCCCGCACCCGCTCCGAGAGGGCCGCCCCGGCGCCGATCGACGAGCTGCAGGCGGTGCGCAAGAACCGTCGCTACGAGCAGGTCGCGGAGCAGATCCAGGGCTTGATCGCGCGCGGCGTGCTCAAGCCCGGCGACCGGCTGCCGCCCGAGCGCGACCTGGTCGCCAAGTTCGGCGTGGGGCGCGGCTCCATCCGCGACGCGATCCGGACGCTGGAAGTGATGGGCATCGTCGAGCCCCGCCAGGGTCACGGGACGGTGGTGCGCGAGCTGTCCGCCGATTCGCTCGTGGTGCCGCTCGCCAGCGTGCTCTCCGAGAAGCGCCACCTGGTGGCCGAGCTGCTCGACGTGCGCCGGATGATCGAGCCGGCGCTGGCAGGCCGCGCGGCGAGGAACGCCACGCAGGAGGAGATCGGCCGGCTGGAGGACATCCTCCGCCGCCAGCAGGCGAAGGTGCGTCGCGGCGAGCCGGGCGTCGAGGAGGACTCCGAGTTCCACTACGCCATCGCGGTGGCGGCGCGGAACACGGTCGTATTGCGCGTGCTCGACGTGCTGATGGATCTCTTGCGCGAGAGCCGCACCCGCTCCCTCCAAGTTCCGGGTCGCCTGGAGCGCTCCTTCGCCGGACACCTACGCGTCCTGCGCGCCATCAAGCGGGGCGATCCCGCGGGCGCGGAGAGGGCGGTGCGCCAGCACCTGACGGAAATCGAAGAAGTGGTCATGAGACAGCTCTGAGGAGGTCCCAAGATGGGTCGCCTGTTCGCAGTCGAGATCGTCTACCGAGGCATTTTCCAGAAGACGCTGGCCAAGAACATCAGCCGCGCGATCGTGCTCGCCGCGCACAAGGAGGGAAAGCCGGGCATCTCGTTCGGCCGGTATGGGGACAGCCCGGAGCGCAACGGCATCCCGGCGAAGGCCTTCGCCATCGTCGCCACCGACGACATCACCCTCGAGGAGGGAATGGCGAAGTACGAGCCGCAGGAAGTCGACGTCTCCATCTGCGTCGACGACACCCTCTTCAAGGGCGTCGAGTCCTGGGCCTGGTACGGGCTGCAGCCGATCAACAAGCTGGTCAAGCCGGGCGGCACGCTGATCGTGACCTCGTTCGAGAGCCCCGAGGTCCTAGCCCAGATGGCCCACACCAAGACGACGCCATACAACCTGGCGATCATCAAGGGCACCCCCAGCTTCTCGGGCCTGTGGGTCTACAAGGACGACCACACCGACGTCCGCATCCTCGGCGCCATCGCCAAGGTCCTGCCCGAGCTGTTCAGCCTGGCGTCGGTGCAGGAGACGATCCGCGAGGACACGCACGACGACCTGAAGGCCACCTCGGCGCAGCGTTCGTACGAGCGGCTGCAGACCTATACGGTCCAACCCGGCACCGGCAATCCGGAGGAGCCGTACAAGTTCACGATGCCCAAGTGGACCGAGATGCGGGAGGGCATTGCCATCCCCGGCATCCCGGTGGGCCACAAGATGAGCGATCCCATCACTGGGAAGGAGGGCGGCTTCCGTGCCGAGCGCAACCCGACCTTCAAGAAGTGGGCGACGCGCACGATGCGGCCGGTGGTGGACTTCGACAAGTGCATCAACTGCACGCTGTGCTGGCTGGCGTGTCCGGACTCCGTCTTCGACGTGACGCCGGAAGGCCTCTACGACGCGAACATGGAGGCCTGCTGCGGCTGCGGGGTGT
>JBJMQJ010000282.1:0-3444 GCA_045802765.1 Myxococcales bacterium | reverse complement strand
GGTACGAGAGGTGCTTCACGGTCGCCGCGTTGATCGCGTACTTGATCAGGTTCGCCGAGTAGTCGGGCGCCTCGCGCGCGACCAGGCGTCCGAGCGCCAGCAGCTCGCGGGAGTCGGCCGGCACCGGCGCGTCCGCCTTGAAGACCGACTGGAAGGCCGCGTTGCCGGGGAACTCCTTGCGGACCGCCGCCTGGATCTCGCCGGCCTCGCGCTGCACTCCCCGCCGGATCAGACCTGCATCAGGTCCTTTTCCTTGCCGGCGATGGTGTCGTCGACCTTCTTGATTCCGGCGTCCACCTCGGCCTGCACTTTCTCCAGCGCCTTCTTTCCTTCGTCCTCGGCCAGCTCGCCGCCCTTGACCAGCTCCTCGATCATCGCCTTGGCGTCGCGGCGCTCGTTGCGGATGGCGATCTTGTGCTCTTCGCCCTTCTGCTTGACGATCTTGACGAATTCCCTGCGGCGCTCCTCGGTCAGCGCGGGGATGGGCACCCGCACCACCTCCGCGTCGGGCAGCGCGTTGATGCCCAGGCCGGCGGCGTTGATCGCCTTCTCGATGGTCTGGATCATCGACTTCTCCCACGGCTTGATGACGATGAGCCGCGGGTCGGCCACGGTCACGTTGGCGACCTGGTTGAGCGGCGTGGCCGTGCCGTAGTACTCGACGCGCACCGAGTCGAGCAGCTGAGGGTTGGCGCGCCCGGTGCGCACCTTCGCGAGGTCGCGGCGCAGATCGTCGAGCGTCTTCCCGATGCGGCCGCGCAGGTCCGAGATGACGTCCTCTGCCATGCCCATGCTGTCCCTCCTCAGGCGGCGCGCGGCTTGAGCGTGCCGACCGTGGTCCCCACCTCCTCGCCCCGCACCACGCGCAGGATGTTGCCGCGCACTCCCAGGTCGAACACGATGATGGGCAGGTCGTTGTCCATGCAGAGCGAGATGGCGGTGGAGTCCATCACCTTCAGGTTCTTCCTCAGCACGTCGATGTAGCTGAGCTGGGTGTACCGCTCGGCGCTGGGGTCTTTCACCGGGTCGGCCGAGTACACGCCGTCCACCTTGGTGGCCTTGAGGATCACCTCGGCGTGGATCTCCATCGCGCGCAGCGACGCGGCCGTGTCGGTCGTGAAGTACGGATTGCCCGTTCCCGCCGCGAAGATCACCACCCTGCCCTTCTCCAGGTGGCGCACGGCGCGGCGGCGGATGTACGGCTCCGCGAGCTGCTGCATCTCGATGGCCGACTGCACGCGTGTGTAGACGCCGCGCTTCTCCAGCGAGTCCTGCAAGGCCAGCGAGTTGATGACGGTGGCCAGCATCCCCATGTAGTCGGCGCTGGCGCGATCCATTCCCTCCGTCGAGGCGGAGACGCCGCGGAAGATGTTTCCGCCCCCGATGACGATACCGACCTCGACGCCTAGCTCGATGACGTCGCGGATCTCCTCCGCCACCTGCTCGAGCACCTTGGGGGAGATGCCGTACTTGTTGTCCCCCATCAGCGCTTCGCCGGAAAGCTTCAGCAGGATGCGCTTGAACCGCGTCGTCGTTGACTTTTCCGGCAAGGTGCAACCTCGGCGCGCTCGTCGAGCCGCGGGAAGCTAACTTGCGAGGTCGGGACGGTCAAGGACGGCCCGAGGGGCCGCTTCAGTTCGCGTCTTCCGGCACCTCCTTCGCGGTGAGCTCGGGCGCAAGCAGCGGCCGGGGCGCGGTCTCGATCGGAAGGAGGGACTCGATCTCGACGTCGACGTTGGCCGCCTGCAGCTCCTGGAACCTGCGGGCTCCCGGCAACACCCTCGATTCGAGCGAGCCGACCGCCTCGTTGTAGGCGCGCACCGTCCCGTCGATCTGCCGCCCCAGCTTGGCCAGGTGGCGCGCGCTGTCGGAGATGCGCTTGTGCAAGTCGCGCCCGAGGTTCGCGATCTCGCGCGCGTTGATCGCCAGCTTCTCCTGCTTCCAGCCGTGCGCGATGGTGAGCAGCAGCGCCGCGAGCGTGGTGGGCGTGGCGAGCACGACGCGGTAGCGCAGCGCGTGCTCGAGCAGCTCGCGGTCGTGCTCGAGGGCGGCGCTGAAGAGCGCGTCGTGCGGGAGGAAAAGCACGATCAGCTCCAGGCTGTCCTCGAAGGCCTCCCAGTACGTCTTCCGGGCGAGCTGCGACACGTGCTGGCGCACCTGCGCCGCGTGCGCCCGCAGGTGCGCCGCCCGCGCCGGCTCGTCCGACGTCTCCGCGGCGTCGAGGTAGGCGGTCATGGGCACCTTGGCGTCGACCAGCACGGTCCGTCCGGCGGGGAGGCGGACCACCAGGTCGGGCCGAAGCACTCCGTCCTCGGAGCGGACGGTGACCTGCTCGGCGAAGTCGCAGTGGTCCAACATGCCGGCCAGCTCGACGGTGCGGCGGAGGTGCATCTCCCCCCATCGCCCGCGCACCGACGGCGAGCGCAGCGCGTTGGTCAGCTTGCCGGTCTCATCGAGCAGCGCCCTCACCTGCGTGGACAACCCCGCGTACGCGGCCCCCCGCTCCTTCTCCAGCTGCTGGATGTTCCCCTCGAAGCGCTCCAGCTTCTCGCGCACGGGCTGCACCAGCTCGGCGACGGCCTTGTGCCGCTGGTCGAGATCTCCGCGCGCCGCCTCCTGGAACTTTTCCATCGACAGGCGCGCCTCGCGCAAGAAGGCCTCGCTGTTCGAGCGGAGCGCCTCGCCCGAGAGCGCCTGGAACGACTCGAGCAGACGCGCCCGGTTCTCCTCGAAGACCCGCGCCCTCTCCTCCCCCGCGCGGCGCTCGGCCTCGAGCGACGCCTCCAGGGCGGCGCCGCGCGCAGCCTCGGCACGGAGCGAATCGTGCATCTGCGCCTCGCGCGCGAAGGCCCGCGCGAGCTCCTCGCGCGCCGCGCCGAGCTGGGCGTCCCGCTCGGCGATGCGCGCCGCGAGAGTTGCGCCCTCCTCGCGACGGGCCAAGAGCTCGGCGCGCAGCGCCTCGCGCCCGTGCCGCGCGGAGAACCACGCGGCGCACAGCGCGACGCACCCGATCCCCAGCGCGAGCGCAAACCCGACGGCCGTCATGGCGACCTCCGAAGTTGCCGCTCAAGCTACACGGGGGGTCTGACACTCCTGCGCAAGTCGCGGGAACTCCATGGGAAAACGCGGTCCCCAGAAGCCCCGCTCCGCCTCCTCGACGTCCCGCTCCTCGAGGTCGAACAGGCGGTAGACGGCGGCGTCGATGGCGCGTTCGAGCTCAAGGGCGAGCGCCGGGTCGGGAGCCGCGGCGGCCGCTTGCGCCGCCCTTGCCCGCGACAGGGCGGCGAGCGCGGCGGCAGCGGCGGGCTCGAGCAGACGGCGAGGCGCCGGCAGATCGCGCAGGACGGCGGGCTTCACGTTCACGTCGGTGGTGCGGAGCCGGTGATACCGCTGCAGCGCGACGCTGCCGAGCAGCGCGAGGAGCGCCCACAGCCGATCGGCGTC
>JBJMQJ010000281.1:0-6950 GCA_045802765.1 Myxococcales bacterium | reverse complement strand
GTCGTCGATGGACACCGCGCACACGTCGCAGAGATCCTGGGTGACGATCACCTCCGGCGCCGCGCGGCGGAGACGCTCGAGGTCGATGTCGTAGATGGCCAGGGCATTCTCGAGCACGTCGCGCACCGAGGAGTCGATCGCCTGGCTCGACGGAAGCGGCCCGATTCGCGAGGACGTCAGGACCGGAACCTGCTCCACCCCGGCCGGAAAGTCGCACTCGTGCGAGCGGCCAACCAGCTCCGCCCGCGCGCCGAGCGCGCAGAGGATTTCCGTCGCCGACGGAAGCAGCGAAACGATGCGCACGGCGGCCAGGATACCCCGGCGTGGGCGAAGCTACCCTGCGGTGGTCAGCGTCGCCCGCCCGAGACGAGCCGGTCGAGCGCCTGCTGATCGCCGTGCGAGAGATGCTCCTTGGGCGGCGCCTCGCCCGCATCGTCCGGCTCCCGCGCGGGAGCGTCGTCTCTCGGAGCGGCGTCGTCCCACCGTTGGACGCGGTCGCGCGCGCGGGCCAGCGGCTCGCCCGCCTTGCGCAAGCGCAGCTTGCGGGCCGGCGATTTCCCTGGCACGCGATCCTGCAGCCAGTGCCAGGCTCCGGCGGCCTCCGCCGCGACGCCGTCGGGCAGACCTTCGCGCTGCGCCCGCTGCCAGAGCGTCGATCCGTCGATGGGCAGCAGGAACACCGCCGCGGCGGCCGCGGCAGCGCAGAGCATCACGACGACTCCGAGAAGACGGCGGAGACGGCCGAGGAGCATTGCCACGATGATCGCGCCGCCGCACAGAAGCAGCAGTTTGGCCATGTCGGGGAACGCTGCCACCAAGTAGGCGTATACGCGACTTTTCGCCCGTTCCACCCCGTAGGGCGCAGATTGCGCCAGCGCCGCTGCACGGAAGGGCCGGCTGGCGGCAAGCCAGGTCCCGCTCGCTGCTCTTCCCACCCGCGCATGCCGAGCCTGTGTACGTTGCCATCCCGCGAGGGCGATGCGCGCCCGGGAGAGCCCGACCACCCTGATCGTGCGTCTCGGAAGGCCCCGCCCGCGAGCGCAGCCACGGGCGGGGTCTGGACGTTCTCGCCGGCTGCGACGGCTTGCGGCTTTTCCCACGGCGTGAGGTCGTGCGATGAGTCGTCGGATCGAGGCGCGATGGAGGCGCAGGTGCAGGGTTCGTCCCGCAAGATCCTCCAGCAGCTCGGCGTGGCGTTCGCCGTCTGGACCGTCATCGCGGTCGTGGCGTACGCGCGCGTCCCGCTCCAAGCGCTGGCGGCCGGACGGGCCCTGCCGTCCCTGCGCGGGGCCCTCGACCCGCTCATCGGCTGCTGGGTCTGGGCGCTCTTCACGCCGCCCATCCTGTGGCTTTCGGAGCGTTACCCTCTCGACCGCCGCGCCCGGCTCCGCAACGGGCTCGTGCACCTCGCCGGCGCGACGGCGAGCGTCGTGCTGAGCGCTCCTCCGAGTTACGCCTTGCTCGTCCTGCTGAAGGTCCCCGGCCGTCCGCCGGACCTGCTCGTCCAGGCCATCCGCGAGTCGTTCATCGACGTCTTCGCCTACGCTTCGCTCGTCGCGCTCGGGCATGCGCTCGCGTACTACCGGCTCTCCGCCGAGGAGCGCGTCCGCAGGAGCGAGCTGGAAGCGCGCCTGCTCGCCGTCCGCATGGAAGCGCTCGAAGCGCGGATGCACCCGCACTTCCTCTTCAACGCGCTGAACACCGTCTCTTCGCTGGTCCGCACCGGAGACGCGAAGGCGGCAGTCCGCGCGGTGGCACGCCTGGGCGACCTGTTGCGAAGCCTGCTCCTCGACGACGGCCAGGAGATCCCGCTGGCGCAGGAGCTCGACTTCGTCGGCCGCTATCTCGAGCTGGAGCAGGCCCGGTTCGGCGAGCGGCTCTCCGCGCGCATCGACGCCGATCCCGCGGTGATGAACGCGCTCGTGCCGCGGCTCGTCCTTCAGCCGCTCGTCGAGAACGCGCTCCGCCATGGCATCGAGCCCTCGCCAGTGCCCGGCCGCGTCGAGGTGCGGGCCGCGCGGAGCGGCGAGATGCTGGAGCTCGAGGTGCGCGACACGGGAGCTCGCGGCGGCCGCGCCACCTCTTCGACGCGCATCGGGCTCGCCAATACCCGCGCCAGGCTCGTGCAGCTGTACGGCGAACGGCAGCAGCTTGCGCTCACCACCGACGCGCAGGGCACCGTCGCCCGCGTCCTCATTCCGTTCCGCGCACCGGCGAGGGGCCTGCCCCAATGAACGATCCGGTGCGCGTGCTGGTCGTCGACGACGAGGCGCCCGCCAGGGCGGCGTTGCGCCGGATGCTGTCGGAGGATCCGGAAGTGGAGGTGGTGGGCTGCTGCGCCGACGGGAAGGAGGCGCTGGCGGCGCTCGCGGCCACCGCGCCGGAGGTGCTCTTCCTCGACGTGCGGATGCCGGGCCTCGACGGATTCGAGGTGGTCCAGGCCGCCGGGCCGCGCCCGCCGCGGGTGGTCTTCGTCACGGCGCATGCCGGCCACGCGCTCGAGGCTTTCGACGCCGAGGCGATCGACTACGTTCTCAAGCCGTTCGACGACGACCGCTTCGCCCGCGCGCTCGCCCGCGCCAAGGCGGCCGCGCGAGCGGACCGGACGCTCGCGCTCGCAGCGCAGCTGTCCGCCGCGGCCTCGGGGCAGTCGCCGGAAGCTCGCCGCTACCTCGAGCGCATCGCTGTCCCGGACCGAGACGGCGTCCGGGTGGTCCCGATCGCGGAGATCGACTGGATCGAGGCGCAGGACTACTACGTCGAGGTGCACAGCGGCGGCCGCGGGTACCTGTTGCGCCGCTCGCTCAAGCAGCTCGAGGAACGCCTCGATCCACGCCTGTTCGCCCGCGTGCACCGGTCGGCGATCGTGAACGTCACGCGCATCGAGTCGCTGCGGCCGGCGACGCACGGCGAGCGCGACCTCGTCCTGCGCGACGGCACGCAGCTCAAGCTTTCGCGGATGTATCGCGACCGCCTGGCCGGGCTCCTGTGAAGCTCGACGCAGGCGCTGGCGTTTTCCGGCGGCGGCGGCCTTCTCGAAGCGCCGCTCCTGACCCATCGGATCGGGAGCGGCGCACGCCGTGCCTACTTCGCCGCGGCGGCGGCGGCCTTCGCCGGCGCGGCCTTCGCGCCAGCCTCCATCTTCGAAGCGCCGTGGAAGAGCGCTCCCTTCTGGATGACGAGCGACGGCGTATCGAGGTCGCCCCGCACCTTGCCGGTGTGGTGGATCTCGACGGCGGTCTTCGCCTTGATGTTCCCGTTGACCTCGCCGTGCACCACGATCGTCCCGCAGGTGATGTCGGCGTCGATGCGGGCAGCCTCGCCGACGACCAGCACGTCGTTGGTGACGATCGAGCCGATGAAGCGCGCGTCGATGCGGACGGTACCCTCGAAGGTGAGCTTCCCTTCGAAGCGCGCCCCGCGGCCGAGCAGCAGGTCGCTGCCGGGCACCGGCGTCGGCGCGGCCGGCGTGACCGGCGTCACGGGCGCCACCGGCGCCTCCGCGGCCTTGGCGGCCGGGGCAGACTCCTTTTGCTCGGGGACGGCCGGCGTCATCGGGATGGGCGACTTCCGATCGGTGGCGGACGATTCAGAGTTGTTCCAGAGCGACATGAAGCCTCTTCTTCGCCGGTGGACATGCAGGCGGGCAGGCGCCCGGCGCGGCGGTCTGCTGGCTTACCTACCGCCCACCGGATGCAGGTATTCCGGCGCTCGCCGGACCGTGTAGGCCACGAACGCACTGCCGCTTGCCTCGACGAGGCGGAAGGCCGTACACCGAGGCAGGTTCGCCGGAGGGTCTGCCATGCTCAAGAAGCTGTTGCTCGCGGTGGTCGTGGTCCTCGCTGCGTTCGCGCTGTTCGTCGCCACGCGGCCGGCCTCGTACCGCGTCTCGCGGTCGGCGGCGATCGCCGCGCCGGCGCCGATCGTGTACGCGCAAGTCGCGGACTTCCGCCAGTGGGAGAAGTGGTCGCCCTGGGCCAAGCTCGATCCGTCCATGAAGACGACGTTCGAGGGTCCCACGGCGGCGCCCGGCTCCTCTTACACCTGGAGCGGCAACGACAAGGTAGGCGAGGGCAAGATGACGATCGTCGCGGCGCGCCGCGGCGAGATGGTCCGCATCCGACTCGAGTTCGTGAAGCCGTTCGCCTCCACCAACTCGACGGCGTTCACCTTCGCTCCGAAGGGCGGCATGACCGAGACCACGTGGACGATGGAGGGACACAACGACTTCGCGGGGAAGGCGTTCTCGGTCTTCATGAACATGGACAAGATGATCGGGAACGACTTCGAGAAGGGCCTTTCGCAGCTCAAGGCGGTGGCCGAGGCCGAGCCGCACGGATCGCCGGCGGCGTCCGCGGCCGCGCGCTGAGCCCGGCCCCGCGTTCGGACGATGCCGCGCCGCGCAGACGTGGTCGTCGTCGGCGCCGGTGTCATCGGCGCCAGCGTCGCCTGGCACCTCATGGCGCTCGGCGTGCGCGACGTGCTGGTCCTGGATCGCGGCGCTGCGGCCGGAGAAGGAAGCACGGGACGCGCGACGGGCGGCTTCCGCGCCCAGTTCGGCACCTCGATCAACGTGCGCCTGTCGCTCTTCGCGCGCGAGAAGCTGCTGCGCTTCCGCGACGAGGTGGGCGCCGATCCCGGTTACCGTCCCTGCGGGTACCTGTGGCTGGCGCGGACGGCCGGCGAGCTCCAGGCGCTGCGCGCCGCGCAAGCGGTCCAGCACGACGCGGGCCTTTCGGAAGCGCGGATGGTCGACGCGCCCGAGATCGCCCGGCTGAACCCGGCAGTGAGCCTGGCTGGCGTGGTCGGCGGCGCGTTCTGCCCCTCGGACGGGTTCGTGCGGCCGCTGGACATCCTGCGCGGCTACCTCGACGGCGCGCGGCGGGGTGGCGCGCGAGTCCTCTTCGGCGCCGAGGTCGAGCAGCTCGTCCGCGGCCCGCATGGACGGATCGAATCGGTCCGCCTCGCGAGCGAGGAAGTGGCCTGCGGCACGTTGGTGAACGCGGCGGGCGCGTGGGCGGGCGAGCTGGGAACCAGGGCCGGGATTGCCGTGCCCGTGGCGCCGCTGCGCCGCCAGGTCGCCTGCACCGCGCCGTGCTCCGCGCTTCCCGAGGACATGCCGATGACCCTGTGGCCCAGCGACGGCTTCCATCTGCGCGTCCGCGACGGGCGGGTGCTGCTGCTGCGCCCCGCGCCGGGCGCCGCCGATCCTTTCCAGGCCGACGTGGAAGATGGTTGGCTTCGCGAGGTGCAATCGGTCGCGGCGGAGCGGGTCCCCGCTCTCGCCGCAGTGGCCGTCGATCGGACGCGCTCCTGGGCGGGGTTGTACGAGATGTCGCCCGATGCGCACGCGCTGTTGGGCCGCGCTCACGGTTGCGACAACATGGTCCTCGTGAACGGCTCGTCGGGGCACGGTGTGATGCACGCTCCCGCGCTGGGAGCGCTCGCGGCCGAGCTGATCGTCCATGGCGCGCCGCGGTCGCTCGACGCGCGGGTGCTCCGGCCGACGCGGTTCCAGGAAGGCGCGGCGATCGAAGGTCCAGCGCTCCTCTGATTCCGCGGCGAACCGCTCAGGCCGACCGGCCACCCACGCGGTCGGAGCGGCGGCGGCTCGCGTTCAGGAGCCGGGCATCCGCATCGAGGAACGCCGCCTCCCAGGTCGAGCCGCGGCCGTGTACGCGGAAATGCGGCCCTTTGCAAAGCTCGCCGACCAGGCAGCGCGCCTGCCTCCATTGGTCGGCGATGGAGACTGCACCGGGCTGTCCCCAGCGCCTGCGCGCCTCGGCTACTGCCTGTTCCTCGTCCATCGCGACGCGTAGCACTACGTCAACTTGCGAACGTCCTCCGTACCCAGCAAGGGCCCCCGACGAGCGCACGCTCGGACATCCCTCGCTCGACTGAGGGCATCGGGTGGGGGCGCCGCCGCCGGCCCGCCGGACGGAATGTCGACGCCATGGTCAAGCCGCTGCAGATTGGCTCGCGTGTCCTTGCGCACCAAGGTCAAGAACGCGCTCGACGAGGCGCGCATCCTGGTGCTCGGGGTCCAGGTGCTGCTCGGGTTCCAGTACCGCGCATTCTTCGAGCCCGCTTTCGACAAGCTGCCGCGCTTCAACCAGTGTCTGAAGCTCGCCGGCCTCGGGCTCCTGTTGGGCGTGATCGGTCTCATCCTGCTGCCCGCCTCGCGGCACCGGCTGGTCGAGCGCGGCGAAGACACTTCCGCGCTGCACCGGTTCACGTTGAACGTAGTGGGGCTGGCGCTTTTGCCGTTCGCCGCCGCGCTCGGGCTCGACCTGTACCACGCCGGATGGACGCGAGGCCCCGGCACCGCGCTCGCGCTCGGCATCGCCGGCTTCGCCGTGGCGCTCGCGCTCTGGTACGGCATCGCGCTCGTGTTCGGACACCGGTCGCCGCACGAGGAGGAAGGAGGCGAGATGAAGCTCGAGGACAAGATCACCCAGGTGCTCACCGAGGCGCGCGTCGTGCTCCCCGGCGCGCAGGCGCTGCTCGGCTTCCAGCTGGCGATGACACTCATGCAGGGCTATGAATCGCTCCCCGGGTCGTCGAAGGACATGCATCTCGCGGCGACTTGCGCAATCGCCGTCACCGTCGTCTTCCTGATGGCGCCGCCCGCGTACCACCGCATCGTGGAGGGAGGGGAGGACACCGAAAGGTTCCATCGCTTCGCGAGCTGGATGGTGCTGGCCGCCATGGTCACCCTGCCTGCCGGCTTCGCCGCCGATCTGTGGATCGTGGTGCGCAAGCAGCTCGGCTCGGTGACCGCGGCGAACGTCAGCGCGGCGGCGACGCTGATTTTCTTCTACGGTCTGTGGTTCGGCGCCATGCTCGCACTCCGCGCCCGCCGCGGCGACCGCCAGCGAACATCTGCGTAGCCGAGCGCTTCCCGGCGGGCATCGCCGGGGCAAGACTCATCACCCACGGTGAGGGGAGCC
>JBJMQJ010000280.1:0-13537 GCA_045802765.1 Myxococcales bacterium | reverse complement strand
TGGGCGTCGCCTGGTGAACGCTGTGCCCCATGCACCGTGAGGTGATCGTCGCCGGCAACTACTCACACGACACCCTGATTGGCGGGGACACCCTGGAATGGTGTCCCCCAACGGCGCTCTCGGGCGAGAGAGAGCGCAGCGAGCTGGGCGGATCCGCGGCGTACGTCTCCGCCGTGCTGCGCGCGGCGAGAATTGATTTTGCAGTGGTCGCCAACGTCGGCGACGATTTCCGCTACGCTGACCGGGTCCCGCCCGCCCGCCGGGTCCCGGGCGCCCGCACGACCAGCTTCCTCGACGACTACCGGACGGGCGAGCGCATCGCCACCCTCCGCGCCGCCGGCCCGCCACTCCAGCCCGAGGACTTTTGCGAGACGTGCACCATCGGGATGGCGGTGGCGGTGTCGGGGGAGATTCCACCCGCCGCGCTGCTGCGCCTCCGGGAGCTGTCCGGGGTGCTGCTCGCGGACGCGCAGGGATTCGTGCGTGTGTTCGATCCGGGCGGGCGCGTGCTCCACCGCGCGCCGCCCCCCGACGTGCTCGCAGCGCTCGCGCGCGTCGACTATTTGAAAGCGGGCCGAGCGGAAGCGGAGGCGCTGGACCTCTCTCAGTTACGCCGCTCCTGCACGATCCTTTTGACGGACGGCCCCCGCGGCTGCACCATCCTCACCGCGAGCGGCGAGCAGCACGTCGCGGCCTTCCCCGCCAACGAAGTCGATCCCACCGGCGCCGGCGACTGCTTCCTGGCCGGTTTCGCCGTCGGCCTCCTCCGTGGCTGGCCCCCTCCGCGGTCGGCCGTCCTCGGCAACTGGTTCGGCGCCCGCGCCGTCGAATCCCGCGGCCTCCCCGACCTCGCTGGCGTGCCGGACCTGGACTAAGAGATCGCACCACGGAGCCCACGGAGTTCAGTCGGGTAGAAAGCAAGACCAACCAGGTTTTCTCCGTGCTCTCCGTGTGCTCCGTGGTGCAATCTGTTTGGCTCACCCGTGGGCGGTCTGGGCTGACTCGGAGGGGCGGGAGGAGCCGAAACGGGTAGGCCGTGCTCCCAGGACGGGCTTCTGCAAGGCGAGCATGCCGAAGGTATCGTTGAACTGGCAGGCGGCGAGGGCCTTCGACCAGCCGCCCAGGATGCCCGCCGAGGACATCTCCCACAGCACTTTGCGCTTGAGCGCGTACGGATCGACGCCCGGCATGTTGGGCATGTCCTCGGTCGTCACCGCGCTGGAGAATCCCTCCGCCCGAAGCGCCTGGGCGACGCCTGCGCTGTACCAGCCGTTGCAATAGGCGAAGTGGCGCACGGCCCGCCCGGTGCCCCTCTCCAGCACGCTCTTGCAGGCCGCGATCTCGCGCCGTGCCTCGTCGAGCGGCTGGTTGGTCAGCACGGTGTGGTCGGCGGTATGCGCGCCCGTCTCGATCCCGTGCGCTCCCATCTCCCGCAGCATCTCCCAGCCCATCGGCAGCTGGCCCCGCGGCGCCTCGGCCCGGTCGATCCGCAGCCGATCCTCCAGCGCCTCCGCCAGGCCGTACAGGACCGGCGTGGGGTTGTCGGCGATGAGCCGCTCCAGGACCTTGTTGGGCGTCGGCGCGCCCTCGAAGGCGCGGAGCAGCAGGCCCTCGTACTGGCCGCCCACGCCGACCGACATCGGTCCGAGCGTGCGCTTCTCCATCTTCTTGAGCGTCGCCCAGAGGCGGTCGTGCGCGAGGCGCTTGGAGGTCCCGATGAAGGCCGAGGGGACGTACGCGACGGCGGGCAGCTTCATCTCCCGCAGCACGGGGAAGGCGTGCTCGTAGACGTCGCGGTAACCGTCGTCGAAGGTGATGACCGCCAGATCGCGCCGCGCGGCCCGCTTCCCGGCCAGCACGTCCAGCGCGTCGTCCAGCCGGACCACCTCGTGCGTCTGGCAGAGCACTTCGAGGTGCTTGCGGAAGGTCTCGCGGGCGATATTGAGCGTGGGCAGCCCGCGCTCGGACTCGAGCTGGTAGTTCCCCACCACCCGGTGGTAGCTGAGGATGAGCACGCGCACGCCGCCGACCGCGCGCCGTTGCACGGTGGAGATGAGGTCCTCGACCCCGCTGTAGTGCAGCGCCAGCGCCGCCGCCCCCTTGACCGCCCGGCGCGCGACGTGCACCGCCTGGTCCTTGAGCCGCTTCATCCTTCCCCTCCTCCAGCGGCGGCCGATGCGGCCGCTCCGCGGTCTACGGTTGCGCACTTGCGCGCAGCAGGGCCTCGAGCCGCCCCATGCCCTCGGGTCGCGGCGCGCGCAGCATCCGCCGGGCGCGCCGCGCCAATTCCAGCGCCCTGCTCGGCAGCGCCGCCTTGACGGATTCCCGCGCGAACAGCGCCGCCTGCTGCGCCGCCCGCGCCGCCTTGCCACGCGGACCCCGCCACAGGCGCATCTGGATCGTCCAGCGCTCCCCGCGCGCCCACTGCGCCTTGTACGCCTCGTTACCGCGGAGGAAGTCGAACTCGTGCAGCCCTTCCGCGTAGGCGTCCTGGACGGTCCGGGCGAGCAGCACCAGACCCACGCTCTTCGACGCCCACGCCGGGTCGTACCCGGACTGGTAGTAGAGGAACTTTCCCGCCTGGACGGCGCCGTACACCGAGGCGACCGGCCGGCGGGCGGCGAACAAGGTGTAGAGGCGCAGCCAGCCGCGCTCCGCCAGCTCCTGCACCGCGGCGCGGTGGAAGGCCTCGTGCCGCGCGTCGGCGAGCCCGTCCGAGCCGCCCTCGACCGCCCAGCGCGCCCGGTGCAGCTCGAGGAAGCGCTCCACCGCGATGCGAGCCTCTTCCGGGGTACGCGCGACCTCGATGGACACGCCGGGCTGCCGGAAGAGCCATTTCTCCCGGCGCCGCAGGTTCTCCCGGCGCCCGAGCCCCTGCAGGAAGTCCTCATACGAGCCGGCCAGCGGGATGTGCGGGCAGACGAACCGCAGCCGCGCGTCGCGCACCACTTCCACGGGCGCGCCGCCCAACCCCGCGGCCGATGCTCGCACCGCGCGTCCGTTGGGGAAGAGCTGCGAGAGGTGCAGCGCGGTCGGGCTGTCCCGCCACAGTCCGTCCAGGTCGCACAGGTCCCACGGCAGCTCGCCCAGGGCGGCCAACGCCGCCGCGCGCACGTCTACTTCGCGGTCGGGCGCCGCGAGCAGGTCCAGGTAGTCGCACCCGGTGGCCCCATCGCCCAGGAACGCGACCCGGCGAACGGGCAACCCGGCGATCCGCGCCACCTCCGAGAACAAGGGCAAGAAGCCGACCAGCCGCTCGCGCTCGAACATCGCCAGGCAGCTCAGCTCGCGATCGGCGGCGAAGTGCTCCCACCAGGGGATGAGCCACTCCGGGGAAAGGAAGAGGCAGCCCGCGCGCGCCTCGGCGCGGAGCGCGCTCCAGTCGCCGCGCAGCCGCAACAGGCCGGCCGGGTCGCGGACGACCTCGGTGCGCAGCATGGCCGACGCATCGGCCGCGAACGGGGCGGCGCTCACGACAGCAGCTCCCGCACGCAGCTCGCAACGTGCTCGGCATCCGCCGGCGACAGGTCCTGGTGCACCGGGAGCTCCAGCACCGTCTCGCGCAGGCGGTCCACTTCGGGGAAATCGCCGGGCTGGACCGCCGGGTGGCGCAGCCGCCAGAAGTCCACCGTCTCCACGCCGCGGGCGAGCAGCCGGGCCATCGCGCCCGCCTTGTCGCGCACCGGCATCGGGTAGAAGAGCGGGCACACGCCGGGCTTCAGCTCTCCGGTCACCGGCGGGGCGAGGTCCCGCAACGCCGCGTAGAGCAGGAAGTAGTTGCGCCTCCGGCGCTCGACGATGAGCGGCCAGTCCTGGTTGCGCAGCACCAGATGGCTCATGGCGCTCATGCCCAGCTTCACGGCGGCGGGATCGAAGTGCTGGGTGCCGGTCGAGACCCGCTCGACGCTCGCCTTGCGCACGAGCCAATGCCCCGCCCCGCGCACCGCCTCGCGGACGGCGCGGCCGACCGGGCCGGTGCGGAGCTCGAGGTTCGAGAGCAGACTCCCGGCGAGGTGCGAGGCCGTCGAGGGCCACCCGGGAGGCTCGACTTCGGCGAGCCGGTGCAGCTCGTCCCGGTAGCGGCCGCGCGCGAGCAGCGCGCCGCCGTTCGGCACCGGGAGCGTCTTGTAGAGGCAGAAGACGGAGAGGTCGCCTGTCGCGCCGAGCGGCTTGTCCCCATTCCTGGAAAGGAGCGCTAGCGCGCAGTCCTCGATCAGCGGAACGCCCAGCTCGCTCGCCAGCTGGCGCGCGGCCTCCATGTCCTGCGGGAACCCCGCGTAGTGGATGACGTAGAGGGCGCGCACCTCCGGCGTGACGCGCCGGCGGGCGTCCTCGAAGTCGCAGCGCATCTGCGGGTCGATCCGGAAGAAGACGGGCTTGACGCCCGCCGCCAGGAGCGTCTCCAGCTCCACGCCGTGGTGGTACGCGGGCATCAGGACCTGCTTGCCGGACAGCTCGAGGAGCTGCACCGCGTCCCACACGGCGTTGCGGGCGAAGTACCGGTAGCGCAGACCCGGCTGGTCGAAGGGAAAGACGAGCGGCACCGCCGCCGAGGGGCGCGGCACCAGCATGTGCGGCCACGCCGTCTGCATGCACGGGACGGCCCGCTTCGGCGCCGGCGCGCGCTCCCCGAGCCCCGCCTCGACCCGCATCCGCCGGGCAGCCTTCATCCGGCAACCCCCATCGTGGAGGGGACACCATCTTGATGGTGTCCCCCAGAGGCACCTTGATGGTGTCCCCCAGAGGCACGTGTCCCCCAAAGGCGTACCTGTCTGGCCAGAGCCCGCGCCACCGGCCACGCCGTGTAGCGCGCCTCGTGCACCAGCCGCCCTGCCACCGTCGGTCGGAAGATGGTGAGCCAGGTGTGGGTCCTCAAGGCCGGCTCCCAGTCCAGCTTCCAGTCCATGCAGGGCCCGAGGAAATCGAACTCGGCGAGGCCGCGCTGGCAGGAGTCGCGGATCATCTCGGAGGTCAGCTGCTGCCCCGGGCTGAGCTCGTGCAAGGACTCGTCGTAGCCGAGCTTGAGCAGGTAGTGCCGGCCGGCGTGCACGAGGCTCAGGTGCGCGGCGATGCGGCGGCCGGCCAGCTCGAGGAAGCCCAGCGCCAGCGCTCCGCGGCGCGCCGCGTCGCGAGCCATCTGCGTGTAGAAGCCGACCAGCTCGGGGCGCTGCGCGATGGCGGTGCCAGAGCGCCCCTTCCAGCCGCTCGCCTCGACGACGAAGAAGTCCGCGAGCGCGCAGTCGAGCTGCTTTGCGTCCTTGCCGTCGACGACCACGTACTCTACCGGCCCCTGCTCGGCGAGCCGGCGGCGCCGCCGCCGCAGGTTCTGGCGGAACTTCGCGTCGAGCCGGGATTCGACCTTCTCGTATCGGCCGGCTGCCTTCGTTCGGCCCGCGGCTGGCGGCTGGCGGCTGGCCGGGGTGCTCGCCTCGACCGTGGCGATGGCCGGTTCGGTGGCGGGCAGAAGCAGGTAGGGAGAGCGCAGGGATGTCCACAGGCCGCAAGGGAAGCCGGCCGACTCGGCGAGGTCGCGCAGCTTCCACTCCGGGGCGCCGTGCGGCAGGTCCCGCAGCCGCAACCTGTCCCATCCGGAGAGGCCGGCCAGCTTGTCCCAGAGCGCCGGCAGGGCTTCCTTGCCGCGGCGGCCCAGCAGGATCCCGCCGCGCTGCGAATGGTCGTTGTGCGGCGTTCCCCACGTCGTCAGGGGGACGAAGCAGGTGTCCGCGTTCCTTTCCTTCTCTTCGAGGAGCGGCACCGCCGCGTGCAGCTCGCGTCCGGCCCGCGCCAGCGCCACGCGCAGCGGCGCGCCCGGAGCGAAGTTCTCGATCCAGGCGCGCACCCACTCGTGCCGCAGCATCGGCTCGTCGCGCGGTCCGCGCGGAAGCGCCGCGTTCCACTCCTTCTCCAGCGAATTGAAGGCCTCGCGTCCCTCCACGATCTCGACCGCGAGCGGCGGCTCGCCCGCGCGGTCCAGCGGCCCGGACTCTTCCCGCATGGCGACGGCGACGGACATGAAGTCTCCTTCAGCGGGCCCCGCGCCCGAACAGGACGATCTTCGCGGTGTGGAAGCAGATGGCCAGGTCGAGGAACAGCGAGCGGTGCTCGACGTAGTAGAGGTCGTACTCGAGCTTGTTCTTCGCGTCGTCGATGCTCGACCCGTACGGGTACCGGATCTGCGCCCATCCGGTGATGCCCGGCTTCACCGCCTCGCGCAGGCCGAAGAAGGGGATCTCCTGCTTCAGCTGCTCGACGAAGAAGGGGCGCTCCGGACGCGGCCCGACGAAGCTCATGTCGCCGCGCAGGACGGCGAACACCTGCGGGACCTCGTCGAGCCTCGTCTTGCGCAAGAAGGCGCCCATGCGCGTGACGCGCGGGTCGCGCTGCGAGGCCCACACCGGCCCGGAGAGCTTCTCCGCGTCCTTGTGCATCGTCCGCAGCTTGTGGACGCGGTAGGGCTTGGCCCCGCGGCCGGTGCGCTCCTGCACGTAGAAGACGGGCCCTTCGGAATCGAGCTTGATGAGCACCGCGAGCACCGCCAGGACCGGGGCGGCGCAGAGGAGCAAGAGCGCGCTCATGAACAGATCGAACACGCGCTTGGCCGCCTGCGACATCGGCGAGGTGAGACCGTTTCCGATCGCCAGATCGGTCGGGCGGAGCAGCGAGAGCGGGACCCGGCGCAGCACGCGCTCGGCGAAGCGGTGCGCCGGCAGGACGGTGACCCCGCGCAGGCGCAGCCGGATCAGCTCGTCGACCGGAAGCGGCTCCTGGGCATCGTCGGTGGCGATGACCACGGTGTCGACCCGCAATTGCTTCACCGCCTCCGGCAGGCTGCGCGCGGCGATCTGCAGGGCCTGCGCGGGAGCGCTGGGCAGCTGCACCACCGGCGCCAGCGGACCGCCCTCGCTCCCTTCGGCGCGCGGCTGCGCGGGCAGCGCGGCGACGGACGCTTCCACGGATGCGGAGGACGCCGCCACGATGAGCTGCGTCCCCGGGACGACCGCGGGCACCGGCGCCAGGGCGACTTCGGCCGGCGCCGGCTCGGACTGGACGGTGACGAGCGGCGGAGACGTCGCCGGATCCACGCCGGCGACGGCGCGCAGCACCTCGTCGTTGTCGGCGCCCGCGGCGAGGTCGAGGTCGAGCTTCGGATCGAGCGTCCCCGCCACCTGGTACTCGCCGAACGCCTGGGTGCGGATGAGCCGCGCGGTCTCGGTGGCGCGCGCTCCCGCGCCGACGATGAGGACGCGGCTGTGCGCGTCCTCGTCGGTGCGCGTCACCAGCGCTGCGCGCGCGAGCAGAACGCCGAGGCTCGCCACGCCGAAGGTCTCGATCAGCGCTCCCTTGGGCAGCCCGCCGCCTCCCAGGACGCCGATGATCGCCGCGAAGAGCGCGGCGAATCCGAGCGCCTTGAGCGTGCCGCTCCCGCGCGCGCGGTCGTTGCGCATGACTTGAGGGTCGTACAGGTCAGCCAGGTAGAGCGCCGCGGGAACGCATGCGGCGGCGCCGACCAGCGCGGCCAGCGCCCGCAGGTTCCCCGCCGCCTGCCGCCCGGTGATCCAGAGCGCCAGCCCGACCAGCGTCCCTTCGACGGCGCACAACCGCGCCGCCCGACCGCTGTACCAATGTCCCGCGAACTGCCGCACGCTCCACCCCTCCCCGCCCCTGTCCACCCCGCCGAAATGATCCCTCCGGAACCACGCGCGCAGCCCGCGTTCGCGGCCTTTCCCGCCCGCCGCCAGCCGCCCGCCGTCTTTCTACTTGCCTGCCGTCAGCTGCCCCTTCACCACCGGCAGGGGCGGCGGCACGCGTGCCGGATCGACGCCGTTGAGCACCAGACCCCATACCGGCGCCCCCGAGAGCGCCCGCACGGCGCTCGCCACCTGGTCCCTCGGCGTCGCCTCCGCCCGCACCACCATCACCACGCCGTCGGCCCGGTGCGCCACGATCGAAGCGTCCGCCGTAGCCAGTGCGGGCGGCACGTCGAGCACGATCTCGTCGAAGAGGCTGCGCAGGGTCTGCAAGGCCGCCACGAACCGCGGCGAGGCGAGCAGCGCGGCGGGCTCGACGGGCGCCTTGCCGGCGGCGATCACCGCCATCTGCCCCTCGTGGAACCGCCCCAGCGCCTCGCCGATCTCGCACTTGCCCTGCAAGAGGTCCGACAGGCCCATGCGCGCGCCCATGCCGAAGAGCGCCGCTTGCGTCCCGCGGCGCAGGTCGCAGTCGACCAGCGCGACCCGCGAGTCGCCCGCCCGTGCGGCCGTGAGCGCCAGGTTGGCCGCGGTCAGACTGGTCCCCTCCTCGCGCATGGCGCTGGTCACCGCGATCACCGCCCCACCCTGCGCCGCTCCGCGCAGCGAGCGCGCGTAGCGGAGCCGGTGCAGCAGCATGCGGTACTGCTCGGCGGCGGCTCCCTGCGGGTCGGTGATGGCCACCAGCCGCTCGTCGATGGTCACTTCCGCTCCGCCGCCCTCGATCCGCTCGAGGAACGGCGTCCGGGTCCCCGCTACCGTCTTCGGAATGCTGGTCATGGCGTTCTCCCTCTCTCCGGGACGACCCGGCTGCTTTCAGCCCTGTTCACCCTGCATCGCCGGCAGCGCCAGCACCCGACCCGCGCCCGCGGTGTGCAGCCGCGGGACGGTGGCGAGGACCGGCAGCGCCAGCGCGACGGCCTCTTGCTCGCTGCGGAGCGTCCGGTCGGACAGCTCCTGCCCGACGGCGACCGCGCTCCCCAGCGCCAGCGCCGCGAGCAGCGCGAGGAGCAGCATCTGCGGCCGGTTGGGACTGGCCGGCAGCTGCGGCGTGGTGGCCGATTCGAGCACACGGAACTCGGTCGGCGCGCTCTTCGCCTCCAGATCGGCGGTGATCTCGGCCTCCGCCTTCTTGGAGACCAAGGACCCCACCTTCACCTTGAGCATCTCGGCGTCGCGGTCCAGCTCGGCCAGCTGCGTGGCGGTGAGCGGCGCGGCGGCGATCAGCTTGTCGACCTCGGCGACGCGCGCCTGGTACTGGGCGATGTTCTTCCGGCCGCGGCCGATCGCGTCGGTCATCCGGCGCAGCTCGAGATCGTTGGCGGCGGCGCGGGCGCGGGCCTGCTCCAGGCGGGCCTGGGCGTTGCCGAGCTCGCGGGAAAGCGCCTGGACGTCGGGATGCTCGGGCGTGAGCGCGGCGCGCACGGCGCCGAGCTTTCCGCGCAGATCGTCGACCTGCTGCTCCATGCGGCCCACCTCGGTCTCGCGGCCGGCGGGCAATACGCCGATGAGATCGATGCGCTGCTGCGCCGTCTGCACGAAGCCGGTCTCCGCCTCGATCTGCTTGTTCAGCTGGTCGCGCTCGCGCATCCGGGCTTCGTTCAGCTCCGGAAGCGTGGTCGCGTTGGCGCGCTTGAAGGCGGCGATCTTCGCCTCGCTCTTGGAGAGCTCGGCGCGCATCTGCGCGAGCTGCTGGGCGATGACGTCGCGGGTGCGCGCCACCTGGCCGGCGCGCACTTGAAGGTTGCCTTCGATGAACAGCTCCGCCAGGCGGTTGGCCGTCTTCGCGGCCAGCGCCGCGTCGCGCGAGCGCACGGTGATGGTGAAGGCGTCGTCGCCCTCGCCGTGCACTTCGGTGTCGTTGCGCAGCGCCTCCACGGCGGCGTCCATTCCTTCCTTCTCGCGCGCTTGAGGATAGAGATTGAGCTCCTCGATCGCGGTCGCCATCAGCTGCCGCGCGTAGACCTGCGAGCGGACCGATTTCACGCGCTCCTCGAGGGTGCGGGAGATGACCGGCACCACCAGGTCGGGATGCGGGTGCAGGGGCTCCACCATCACCAGCGCTCGCGCTCGGTACTCGCTGGGCAGACGCGCGATCACCAGCGCGGCCACGGCGAAGACCGCCGCCGCCACCACCGCCATCCACCTCCAGCGGCGCTTCACAGCGCCGAGGAGCTCATCCACCGTGTACGTGCGCTCCATTCTCTCCTCCTCCCGAGGTCAGAACGGCTGGAACCGCTCCCAGGTGAGCCGCAGCTGCACCACGTCGCGGTCCACCTGCCGCCCTACGTCCGTGTCGTTGAGCCGCGCGTCGCGCAGCCCCGCCAGCCCGACCGTCCACTCCCGGCCGATGCGGTAGTCGAGCGAGACCTCGCCCGAGTACCCCGCGGGGCCGACCGCGGTGAACTGCGTGTGCAGGTCCGCGTTGCGGTAGACGCCCGCGCGCAGCCCGGCGATGAAGCTCCCCACTGTGACCTGCGTGGCCACCTCGGCGAGGTCGCCGACGATGGCGCCCGCGCGGAAGGCCCCGATGATCAGGTCGTGCGAGACGATGAGCCGGGCGGCGAGCGACGGCGTGATCGATTCGATCTCCAGCTTCGCCGTCGGCGAGAGCTGGCCGCCGTTCTGGCCGGTCACGTACACCGGGCCGCCGCTCGCCTTGAGCGTGGCCCACGGCCGCAGCCGCCGCTCCCAGCCGAGCCGCAGGCTGTGCGCCTCGGTCTGGATGCCTCCCGGCATGCTGGCAACCCCGCTCCCGGGGGAGCCCGTGACGCCGAAGGAGTAGAAGAGCTGCTCCCGCGCGCCCACGATGATCGTGTCGTACGGCGTCGTCCGGTACGCGTATGCGATCGACGGCGTGAACACCGCGCCGTTGCCGGGGTCGTTGGCGCCGAAGGCGAGGACCTCCGAATCGAGCCCGAAGCGCCACTGCCCCCGCAGGCTCACGGCGTGATCCACCTCGGACGAGAGGCGCGTGCTGAACACCTGCGTCTGGCCGGCGCGCAAGAGCAGCCCCAGGCCGGAGATGGCGAACGGGTCCTGCGCGTACGTGCTGCGCAGCACGACGTGCGAGGAGGTGCGCGTCGACCAGCGGTCCTTGTAGTGCGCGATGCATTGCTCGCTGGTGGCGAACGCTCCGCCGTCGAGCGCGAACTTGTCGGGGTGGAGCAGGCGCCCGATGCCGGCCTGGCAGTCGACGTCCACGTGGAACTGGTGGTCGCCGAAGAGGTCCAGCCGGATCCCGGGGCGCGCCTGGCCGAAGCCGTCGGCGCCCGATCCGTCGAGGAGCACGTTGTCGTTGAAGCCGGCGAAGAGCGACGCCCGCGGCTTCCACTGGACGTACACCTTGGCGCTCGCCGGCGCCGCGGCAGCGAGCGCCGCGAGCGCGACGAGCGCCGGGATGTGGGCGCGCGCGGCCACGGGGTTCACCTACGGCACCACCACCGTGTCGCCGGCCGAGAGCTGCCTGCGCACCTTCCCGTTCACCAGATCGTCGTAGGCGACCACGTGCCGGGTCCCGTCGGCGTGCAGCACGGTGATCTCGCCCCGGTCGGCGAACTCGGCCAGGCCGCCGGCCATGGCCAGCGCCTGCAGCACCGTCATGTGGCTGCGCAGGGGAAAGGCGCCCGGCCGCGTCACCATGCCGGTCACGTAGATGCGGCTGCCGTTCACGTCGTGGACGATGACCGTCACGCGCGGGTCGCGGACCAGCGGCGAGAGCTTGTCCTGCACGCTCTTTTCCAGCTGACCCGGCGTCAACCCTTCGGCGGGGACGTCGCCCAGGAGCGGTAGCGTGATCTTCCCGTCCGGTCTCACCGGCACCGTGCGCGACAGGTCGGGCTCCTTCCACACGGAGACCTCGACCACGTCTTCCTTCGCCAGCCGGTACTCCTGCACCACCTGCTGCGCGTCGTCTTGCTGGGACGCGCCGCCGTGCGCGCATCCAGGTCCGAACGCGAGCAGCGCCGCCGCAGGCCCCCACCACCACTTGCAGCTCCCGGACATCGAATCCCTCCTCCGCCACCGCCGGACAGGCGGGTCTCGGACGAGGTCCAGGAGCACGGCGCGTGCCAGACTGCCCGGCGCGCAGGGAAGCCCACTGTGCCTTCCCTGCGGACGGTCGGGGCCGAGCGGCCGGGCGCTCCTGCGCCTCGCGGCCGGTCGCGTACCGTTGCGTTCCACACGAATGGAACCGCGGTTCCCACTCTCGTGGAAGGTCCGGCTCTGCACTGATCTTGGCGTGGATCGTGCTGGAGGAGATGAACGGAGCACCTCGCATCGAGCGAGGCCCACGGGGACGTCCGACTTCATGCACCGCACCATCGCCGCAGCCGCCATCGTGTTCGCCGTCGCCGCCTTCGCCTTGCAGAGCGCCTCGCTCGGCCCGTTCGAGGAGCCGCTCCTGCTCCTCTCGATGGGCACCCTCTTCCTGCTGGTCGGGAAGCTCTTCGCGCCGCACGCGAAGCCCGCCGCGCAACCAGCCGAGCCGGAGGAGTCCGATGCGGATTCCGAGCCGGCCCCGCAGCTGGTGCACCACCGCGAAGCCCGCCCCTGAGCGGGCCAACTGATCACCGCGAAGCACGCGAAGAGCGCGAAGGGGGTGCGGTCGGGATGCCGACTGTAGACCCCACCTCTCTTCGCGTGCTTCGCGCTCTTCGCGGTGATCTCTTGACCGCAGCGGCTAGGAGCTGCTGCGGAGGGGATCGTTGGCCGCCGCCAGGCCGACCGGCGGGAGGTCCTGGATGCCCGCGGTGATGCGCGGATCGGTGAGGCCGCAGTCCTTGATCTTGTAGAGGAGCGCCTTGTAGCTGATCTGGAGGCGCGCGGCCGCCTTGCGCTTGTTCCAGTTGGTGCGCGCCAGCATGGCGCTGATCGCCTCGCGCTCGGCGCGCAGGGCCGCCTGCCGCGCGATCTCCTTCAGCGAGACCGTCTCGGCGCTGCCCAGCATCGGCACCACCGCGGCGGGCGGTTGCGAGGGCGGTCCGTCGTACCGCTGCCCCTGGTTCGCGGGCGGCAGCGCCCCGCCGGCGGAGCCCGCCTGCAGCGTGGGCTGCATGGCCGGCCGGCGCGCCTGGGTCGCCTTCAGCTCGTCGAGGACGAACCGCTCGTCGCGCAGCACGACCAGGCGGCGCACGAGGTTCTCCAGCTCGCGGACGTTTCCCGGATAGTCGTACTCGAATAGCCGGCGGGTCACGTCCGCCGAGAACTCCATCACGCCTTGCTTGTACTTGCTGCCGTACTTGCGCCGGAAGTGCTCGATGAGATGCGGTACGTCTTCCTTGCGGTCGCGCAGCGGCGGCACGTGCACGCTCACCACGTTGAGCCGGTAGTAGAGGTCCTCGCGGAAGTTGCCGCGCGCGAGCTCCTCCTCCAGCACGCGGTTGGTGGCCACCACCACGCGCGCGTCGGCCCGCAGCGGACGCTTGCCGCCGACCCGGTAGTACTCCTCGTCCTGCAGGACCTGGAGCAGCTTGGCCTGCAGCGCGGGGTGCATCTCGCCGATCTCGTCGAGGAAGATGGTGCCCTTGTCGGCCAGCTCGAACTTGCCCGGCTTCTCGCTGGTGGCGCCGGTGAACGCGCCGCGCTCGTGGCCGAACAGCTCGGACTCGAGGAGCTCGCTGGGCAGCGCCGCGCAGTTGATCTTCACGAACGGCTTGCCGCGCCGCGCGCTCCTCTCGTGCAGCGCGCGCGCGATGCCTTCCTTGCCCACTCCGCTCTCCCCGCGGATGAGCACCGGGACGTCCGTCTCCGCCACGCGGTCGACCATGTCCCAGATGACCATCATGGCC
>JBJMQJ010000279.1:0-5834 GCA_045802765.1 Myxococcales bacterium | reverse complement strand
CCTGCCCTTCCTGACGGCCGATCAGACCGGGCCGAAGCACCTGGTGAAGAAGCTGACGCGCGCCCGGTTCGAGCAGATGTGCGAGGACCTGTTCACGCGCGCGATCGAGCCGACCAAGAAGTGCCTGGCTGACGCGAAGAAGTCGCCGAAGGAGATCGACGAGGTGGTGCTGGTCGGCGGGTCGACCCGCGTGCCGAAGATCCAGCAGATCGTGAAGGAGTTCTTCGGCAAGGAGCCCAACCGGTCGGTGAACCCCGACGAGGTGGTGGCCATCGGCGCGGCGGTGCAGGCGGGCGTCCTCTCCGGCGAGGTGAAGGACATCCTGCTGCTCGACGTGACGCCGCTGACGCTCAGCATCGAGACGCTGGGCGGCGTGGCGACTGCGCTGATCCCGCGCAACACGACCATCCCGACGCGGAAGAGCGAGGTTTTCTCCACCGCGGCCGACGGTCAGACCAGCGTGGAGGTGCACGTGCTCCAGGGCGAGCGGCCCATGGGGCGCGACAACAAGACGCTGGGCCGCTTCCATCTGGACGGCATCCCGCCCGCTCCGCGCGGCGTTCCGCAGATCGAGGTGACGTTCGACATCGACGCGAACGGCATCGTGCACGTCGCCGCCAAGGACCGCGCCACCGGCAAGGAGAACAAGATCACCATCACGGCCACCTCGGGCCTCTCCAAGGAGGACATCGAGAAGGCGGTGAAGGACGCCCAGGCGCACGAGGCGGAGGACAAGGAGCGCCGCGAGGAGATCGAGGTGCGCAACAAGGCCGACAGCCTGGCCTACGCCACCGAGAAGAGCCTCAAGGACCTGGGCGACAAGGTGCCCGCCGCGATGCGCTCGGAGTTGGAGGAGAAGCTCAAGGCGGTGAGGGACGCGCTCGCCGGCACCGACGTCGACGCGGTGAAGCGCGCGACCGACGCGCTGATGCAGGCCTCGCACAAGATGGCCGAGGAGGCCTACAAGGCGGCCGGCTCCGCGGGCGGCGGGGAAGCGCCCGGAGCGCAGCAGCCCGGCGGCGAGGAGCAGCAGGGCGGCGCGAAGAAGGACGACGTCGTCGATGCGGAGTTCGAGGAGCAGAAGTAGGACCCGTCCCCTTCTCGCGGAGGGGACACCATTTCGATGGTGTCCCCCAACGTCCTCCTTCTCTGGGCGAGGCGCTGAATGGCGGCGCCTCGCCTTTTTTCATCCCCCGCACCCAGGGCGCTGGCCCCGGAAAGTGCATCAGGGAATCTGAAAATGCTTCCCAATTGACGCCCGCGCTGCGAACCGCTCAGGGCTGCACGTCGTCCTGGCGGTGCCGATACGGGTTCTTCACCACCAGCTGCACCTGGAAGGGATTCGGCGTCTCGAGCTCGGTGAGCGCCGGCCCGCGGACCCAGTCCGGTTCCTCGCGGTCGCGGATACGCCCGCGCTTTTGCGCCTCGAGGATCTCCTCGCGGGTCGGCTGCGCGAGACTCGGCGGTTGCCGCACCGGCGCCCGGTCGAGGTCCAGGTCCACTGCGGCGCCCGGGGGCGTCTCTCGCAGCGCGTTCTTCTCCGCGTCCGCCTGGTCCCGATCGGCGCCCCGCCGGCGCGTCCGCGTGTCTCCGACCGGGCCGGTGTCGGTCCGGCCGCCCGCCGTCGCCGAGGCGACGCCCACGTCGTAACCCGCGCGCGCACGACCCTCCGCCGACGGTCCGGCCTCGGGAGGATTGGTGGGATGGCCGCCGATCCGCGAGCCGGCGCTGTTCTTGCTCTTGCTCGACCGCCCGTACGTGCCGGAGGAGGTGTCGGTCTGCTGGCCGTGCGCTCCGGCTGCAGCGAGCGAGAGCGTGAGGGCTACGGCGAGGCTCTTCATCGATTCCTTCCCATCGAAGAAACCTGGACACCTCGCCCGGCTACCGCACCTTGCCGCGAGAGGGACCCGGGCCGCCGCCCTCGGCCTGCGCATCGGGGGGCGCCTCGACGAGCTCCGGGCGCGACGGCAAGGGCGCGGCCGGCTGCTCGATCCCCAGGCGCGCGCGCACGTCGTGATCGAGGCTGAGGAGCACTCCCTCGAGCCGCTCGACGCGGTGCTCGATGGCCAGCTGCTGCTTCTGCGCGCGGTCGCGCGACTCGACCTCCAGCGCCAGCTCGCGCTCCTTGAGCTTGAAGTACTTGAGGACGAACACGATGGCGACGGGGAATCCGAACACCGCCAGCACGCTGACGATGGGGATGAGCGCCTGGATCATCTCCGACGACATGGCAGCGCTGAACGTACCAGACCGGCGACCATTTCGCCCGCCGCGCCGCGAACGCGAAAAAGGGGCCGCCGGGATTGATGCCCGGCGGCCCCTCGGCCCGTCCCCGACCACTGCGCGGACTGCAGGACCCGCCCGCGATGGCGGAGGTAAAGGACCTAGGCCGCGGGGATCTCGTCGGCGGATCTGCGCAGATGTCGGCGCTCGTCGGCCCTGGGCAAGAGCGACAGCAGCCGCGCGCGCTGCTCGGGGTCGCCGGCGAAGGCGAGCGTCGCCTTCGCGGCGAGGAGGTCGAAGTACGCGCGGAGCGCGCCCTGCGCTTCCACGAGCGCCTGCGCCTCGTCGGTCAGCGGAGCGCCGGCGCCGGGCAGCTTCTCCACGTCGGCGGCCAGGTCGCGCATCGTCTGCAGGTCCTCCGGAATGAGACCCGCGTCGGAGCCCACCTCGGGATACATCTTTGCCGCCTCGAGGATCAGGCGCAGTGCGCGCAGCACGTGCTGCGGCTGCCGCGCGGAGAACGGCTGCCCGATCCCGAACGCGTGCGCGGCGCGCCGGGCGTCCGCTCCGCGCGTCACCCGCTGCACCGCCTCGCGCGCGGTGTGCGCCGTCGCCGCCGCGTCGGCGAGCAGCTCGGCCTGTTCGGACGAGCGGCCCCGCGCGGTGACCGCCGCCGCCGGAAGCGCCTGCAGGTGGTCCTCGATCTCGTCGGCGAGCAGGCGCGCCGCCTCGTTGTATGCCGCAGTCAGCCCGCGCCGGGAGAGCTGCGGCGCGTGCGCTTGCGCCAGGTCGGCGATCCGGCGCGCGGCCTGCGCGTCCTCCAGCGGGTCGGAGCGCCATTGCGACGCGCCGTCGCGATTGCGTCCGGCGCGCTCGAGGAGGTCCTTGCGCGCATCCGATGCGGACTTCCCGTTGCGCAGCGCCTTCCCATTGCCGATGGAGGCAGGACGAGACTTCACCGCGGATTCTCGCGACGAGCGGGCCATGCGGCCCTCCTTGCTGTGGTGCAGCGGCGGAACCGGCGCGACCCGGAAGGGGCCGCGCAGCTGAAGCTTCGCACGAAGCCTCGCGCAAAAAGGGGTCCATTTGCAAGACGCGGCCCGCCGGAAGAGTGAAGCTGTCGGCTTGACGACGGACGACCGTGCGAGCGACGGTGCCGAGGCGCATTGGCGTCTATGCGCGGCACAGCGCTGCAATCAGGGGTAGATGGTATGCGGGGAGGAGTCGATGGACCTTCCTGGTCCGATCTCGGTGGGCATCTGGATCGGCGTGGCGCTCGGGGCGTGGGTCGCGCTGACGATCATCTGGCCGCGCGCGCGCCCTCCGCGCAATCGCTGACCGCGCGTGCGCGACCACCGCAGCTCCCCGCGTTCCGACCGCGCTACTCGAGCGGCAGGTTCATCCTCTTCAGGAGAGACGTCCAGCGCGGGTCGCCGTGGAGCTTGGCGAGCAGCGGATCGGACTTCACATAGTTGAGCCCGGCGTCCTTCTCCGCGAGCGCACGCCCGAGCCACGAGAAGGCCCCGTCGGGATCTCCGGACCAGGCGTGCGCCTGCGCGAGCTGGTAGGCCGCCGCCGGTCCGTAGGTCTCGAGCAGGACGCGGCCCGCGCGCGCCGCGTCCTGGTCCCGGCCGAGATCGTGCCAGGCGAGCGCCCTACAAGTGAGCCGCCATAGGTCGTAGGTCGACTTCTCGCAGGCATCCAACGCTTGCTCCGGGTGCTTCCGCAGCAAGTAGACGAAGCCGAGGTCCCGCGCCGCGCGCGACTGTTCGGGGGAGATCTCGAGCGACCGCGTCAGCGCCCGCTCCGCTTCGTCGAGGTTGCCCCGGCGCAGCTCGATGTTGCCGAGCGTCCACCAGGCGACCGAGGCGAGCGGGTCGATCTCGGTCGCGCGCTGTGCGTCGGCCTTCGCCTCGGCCATCCGGCCCAGCGCGGCCCGGACCATGGCGGTCTGGCGGACGACGTCCGAGTCGCCGGGATGGATGGCGAGCGCGCGGTTCAGGTCGGCCTCCGCGCCGGACCAGTCCAGCGTGAGCAGGAAGAAACGCAGGAATCCTCGCGACGCCCAGGCTTCGGCAAGACCGGGGGCGAGCTGCACCGCCTTCTCCGCGGCCTCCATGGCCTTCCGCCCGCTTTCCGCCGCATCGCTGCTGATCGCGGTCGCGATCTCCGCGGTGAAGATCGCGCGCGACAGGCCCGCCCATGCGGGCGCGTACGCGGGGTCGAGCTCGATCGCGCGGCGGAACCCGGCGATCGCCTTCCGCTCGCTCTCGGGCGAGCCGCGGTCGAAGAATCGCCGGCCCAGGAGGTACTGGTTGTACGCCTCCGGATCCGCCGTGCGGCGCTCCGGGGCGGTGGGCGCCTTGCCGGGGACGAGCTTCATGCGCAGCGCGGCGACCACGGCGACGGCGATCTCGTCCTGCACGGCGAAGATGTCTCGCAGCTCGCGGTCGAACGACTGCGACCAGAGATGGAATCCATCCTTCACGTCGATGAGCTGGGCGGTGATGCGCACCCGGTTCTCCGCCTTGCGCACGCTGCCTTCGAGCACCGTGGCGACACCCAGCTTCTGGCCGATGCTGCGCAGGTCCTCGGCCTTCCCCTTGAACGACGCCGACGAGGTGCGGCCCGCGACGTGCAGCCCGTCGACCTGCGCGAGCGCGTTCAGGATCTCCTCGGAGAGG
The DNA here is from genome assembly GCA_045802765.1 of Myxococcales bacterium. Taxonomy (GTDB): domain Bacteria; phylum Myxococcota; class Myxococcia; order Myxococcales; family 40CM-4-68-19; genus VBKO01. Next base: position 927 of record JBJMQJ010000279.1, on the reverse strand, counting down.
CCGTCGGAGAAGTACTCCTGGTCCTTTTGCGGGCTCATGTCCGCGAAGGGAAGGACCGCGATCGATGCTGCCGTTGCGGTGCGCGCGGGTTCGGCGCCGCCGCGCAGGAGGTACCAGGCCAGCACGGGCGCCGCCGCGATGGCGCCAATGCCGGCGAGCACCAGCGCGATGCGCGTTCCGCGCAGCTGGGGCGCCGCGGCCGGCGGGGTGCGCTCGATGCCTCCCACGCCGAGGTCGAAGATCCAGGCGAGGCCCACCACGACCGGGAAACCCGCGGCAAGGGCGACCACCACGTACGACAGCACGGCGTCGGGCCAGCGGAACCCGTGCATCACGGGCTCGATGATCTGGAGCACGGCGAACGCGGCGATGCCGTATCCGACCAGTGCGCGGAAGACGCGGCGGCGCTTCAGCTCCTGCAGCAGCGGCACCGACACCGGGGCGAGTCTAGCACGGCGTTTCGCTGCGATCCGGCACTGCGGGACGCTACCCGGAGGGCCTGTTCGGACTGCCCTCGAGCTCGCGTTCGAACTCCTCCACGTCGAAGTCGGTCAACAGCGTTGCGAGGGGAACGGGCCTGTCGCCCAACGCCGGGAACAGCTCCGCCGCGACTTCCTGGACCATCGCGGGCGACACCTGATCGCCGGTGAGCCGCACCCACTGGCCCAAGGGAAATCGGACTCCCTTTGCAATGAGCGCAATGCGCGGCAGCTTTCCGTTGATGTAATAGGCCGTCTCCGCGGCGCGCCCTTCCATCCCCACCAATTATGCGGGGCCGGCTCTTGGATCTGTGTCCGCGATCACGGAAGGCCGCCGCGCCGCCGCGGGCTGACGACTTCCGGACAAGAACACCGATCCAATGCGCTTCATGTACGACTCACCACCATTGTTTCATTTAGTTTTGTTGTGCGTGGTGTTGTAATATTT